>NZ_JARAYQ010000375.1:0-6074 GCF_033794505.1 Streptomyces sp. MB09-01
TCTGCAATCCTTTGTGTGATTGTTTTTTTTTTTTTTTATAGGACACGCGCAAACCGGTCTCTACACACTTTGGATGGTGGGGAGCCTCAGGTGTGTACGACGCGGCCCGCTGTCCGGGGCTGCCCTGCTCGGTGTCACACAAGTGGGTGGAACATAGAGCGGGCTCCGGCGGGCCGGGCCCACATCGCGTGGCGGCCGCGCCAGGCCCGGGAAGGGGGACGGCTCCAACGGAGCCGTCCCCCTGGCATAAGTGGTCAGGACTGGTCAGTTACCGCCAGGGAGGCGGTTCCAGCGGGAGGCATAGCCGACGCTGCCCCACGTCCCGTCCTGCCAGACGCGGGCGCCGTTCGCCTTGCTGTTGCTCTTGACCGTCAGATCCCTGGCGCTGCCGGCATTCACAAGCCGGCCGTTCGTCCCCCAACCCCATATCTGTCCCTTGACGTTGGCCTTGCAGGTCCACTGCTGGGCATACGCGTAGTCGGCCCGGCTGGAGTTCTCGATCTCCAGACACTTGCCGCTGGCCTTGTTGACAAGCTTGAAGTAGTTACGCTCGCTGTCGATCCACGAGACGCGCCACTTCGCCGCGCTCTGGCCGTTGCAGCTCCACTGCTGGGCCGGCGCACCATTGGCGCTGCTGCCGTCCGCGATCTCCAGGCAGCGGCCGCTGTAGTTGTTCACCACCAGCATCCAGGTGTCCGCGTGACTCACGGACGGGGTCATCAGGACAATGGCCCCGCCCGAGGCGGCCACGGCGGCAAGCTTGGTACTGATCTTCAAGGTTTCCCCCCACATGCAATGTCTTCGCTTACGTAAACATGACTGGTCCGGCACGTCGCCCCTTGAGCGAGAATGATCATCATATTATGACCAGGGGGGATCCTTGAGCAGGGGTAATAGACGTCATCCAGGGGACCGTGCACGTCACAGGGGATTTTGCAGTCTGTGATGGGGGCGCAAAGCCCCCGGTTGTCGAGGTGACTCTGACGACTCGTGCTCGTCTGCGCGCGGCCCCCGGTGACGAAGCTGCCGGCGCCGGCCGTTGTCAGTGGTGGGCGGCAGGATGGATGCGTACCGCTGATCCGGGCTCATCACGAGGGGTTCCCATGTCCGTTGCCGTATCCGACACCGCGTCCGTCCGCTTCCCCACCGGCTGGTGCGCCACCGACCTGGGCCGGTTCCGGCCCTGCGACTCCACCTACGAGGTCTACCCCCTGGACAGCCTGCCGCCGCTGGACGCCGTGGGGCTCGACGGCGGGTTCGGGTGGCTGGGCGGTGGGAGCACCGGGCCGTCGGAGCACGTGGCACACCTGGCGGCCCTCGAACGGGAGCTGGCGGCGGTCGGGCTCGCGCTGCCTTCGGACTTCGCCGCGTTCTACGGCAGCGAGCGACTCTGCCACGCCTTCGACGAGGTGTCGGTGACGGCCTGTTGGACCGATCTGTCCGCGGCGCTGCGCAGCCCGGCCGAGGAGGGCGCCCGTCTCGTGCGGTTCATGCGGGACCAGCAGGACTGCGTCATCTGGTACCTGTACCTGCGACCCTCGGGGGAGGCGTTCGTGGTGTGCTCGCACCTGGAGCTGGAGTCCGCCGAGGCCTGGTCGGCCGGGGAGCGGGCGGATGAGTTCCGGGAGGCCGCCGCCGGCTCGCTGATACGGTGCGCCGGTTCCTTCGAGGAGTTCGCGTACCGCTTCGTCGTGGAAAACGAGCTGTGGATGCAGCTCAACTCCGCCGGCACGGAAGGGCAACTCGCTCCTCGCCTTCAGGCATACGCCGATCACTACGCGGCCGCCGTCGCCTGACCGGGCAGCAGGCGGTCAGGCGAGCGGTGTGGAGCGGTTGAGGGCGGAGGTGATGACGGCGGCGGCCATGCCGTCCTTCGGGTCGACGCCCGCCAGGACGGTCGCCTGGTGGGTGGCGCCGTCGCGGGGAAGGCCTGGCAGGCCGTTGACCTCCAGGAGGTGGAGGTCCCCCTTGGGGTCGAGGCGGAAGTCGGCTCGGCCATGTCCCGAAGGAAGGCCCAGCGCGTCGAAGGCCAGGCTCGTGAAGTGGCGTGCCTGGCGGGCGATGGTCTCGGAGACCGGGGCGGGCACTTTCAGGTGCTGCCAGCGGGCCGGATGGCCGCGGCCGTCCGTCAGGCCGTCACCGCGAACACGGCGCATCAAGGCCGAGGGGCACCGACCGGTGGGCCGACCTCCTGAGGACGACACTGCCCGAGGGGCCTGGTCCGCGACGCGATCCTCGCCTCCCCGGCCTGGCCGGA
The DNA here is from genome assembly GCF_033794505.1 of Streptomyces sp. MB09-01. NCBI lineage: Bacteria > Bacillati > Actinomycetota > Actinomycetes > Kitasatosporales > Streptomycetaceae > Streptomyces > Streptomyces sp. MB09-01. The sequence continues at coordinate 2,258 of NZ_JARAYQ010000375.1, forward strand.
CACCGCGGCCGCGATGGGCCGCCTCGATGCCGTCCGGATCGACGTAGCCCGGTACGGCGGCCCATGGCCGGGCCGCGCGGCCCGGCCCGGGAGGCGCTGCTCGGCGCCGTGGGGCCTTCTGCCTCCCAGCGGGACCTGGAGGCAGACCGCATCGTCAACCGCCGAACCCTGTCGGCCGGCCGCCAGCAGTGCGCGGCCTTCCTGACCGCCTCCCGGAACCAGCCCGCGGCTCGTGGAACGCCGGGCCGAGGCCTTCGGCCGGATCACCGGTTGAAGGCACACACGGAGCGGATCCGTTCGCGGACCCCGCAGGCGGCATGAGGGCAGCGGGCACCCCCACCGCCCGACGACGACCGAGGAACGCCTCCCGTGCTCCCGCGCGGCACACGGGAGCGGCACTGCACAGCCCCGCCTCGGCGAACCCTCGCCGCTCCCGCCGGAAGGCGGATCTGGATGCGGGCAGCGCCCGCAGTAGGGCCGGTCCCGCGCGGATGGACCCCGGTTGAGCCGGGTGCCCGAGCCGACTGGCGAACGGGCACCGCACGCGCCAGCGTGGCGGTGCTTCTGCCACCGCTCCTCCGGAGGTCCGGCCTATGGCCGCCCAACGTTCCGTCACGGCGCTCAGCCCACCGGACGACCACGCCGAGCCCCTCCCACACAGACCGCGCCGAAAGGACCTTGCCGCGCTGGGAAGCGTCGCCGCCGCCTACGCGCTCACCCAGACTGCGTTCATGGCGCCCGGCACCGGGCTCGGGTGGGACGAGACCGTCTACGTCAGCCAGGTCTCGCAGGACACCCCCGCCGCGTTCTTCAGCGCTCCGCGCGCCCGCGGAATCAGCTACCTCGTGGCCCCCCTCGTGGCGCTCACCCCCTCCGTGCCCGCCCTGCGGGTCTTCCTCGCCATGCTCTCGGCAGCCGGCCTCCTGGCGGCACTGTGGGCCTGGCGCAGGCTGCTGCCCCTGCGCGTCCTCACTCTGGCCGGAGCGCTCTTCGCCGGCCTGTGGGTGAGCCTGTTCTACGGCCCCCAGGCCATGCCCAACCTCTGGGTGGCCATCGCGGCCCTGGCGGCCACGGGCTGTGCCCTGAGAGCCGCCTGCGATCCGGGCGACCGCCCCGCGCTCGCCGGGATCGCCCTCGCAGTCGCCCTCGCCGCCCTCATGCGACCCTCGGACGCCGTGTGGCTCGTCCTCCCCACAGCGTGCGCGACAGCTCTGCTGCCCGGCTTGCACAAGCCCGCCCGCCTGGTGGCGCTCGCGGCGGGGGCCGTACTCGGCGCCGCGCCCTGGGTCGTGGAGGCCCAGCTCAACTACGGCGGCCTCCTGGCCCGCCTCCACCGCGCCGGCGAGATCCAGGGCGGGTTCGGCTGGAGCCCCTCGTTCGGCAACCACCTGCGCGCCCTCGGCGGCCGCACACTGTGCCGCCCCTGCGACATCCCGTGGACCCAGCCGGTCACCTCCCTGTGGTGGCTGTCCCTGCCCCTGCTCGCCACGGCAGGCGTGGCCCTCGCCTACCGGAGCGGCCGTACACCCGGCCGCGCGACGGCCGTGGCCGCCGTGACCGGGCTCTCGATGGCGGCGCCCTACCTGCTGTTCGTGGGGTACGCCGCCCCGCGGTTCCTGCTCCCCGCGTACGCGCTGCTCTCGCTCCCAGTGGCCGTGGCCCTCGCCCGGCTGTTCGCCGCCGCCCGCTCCAAGCCCGTCCTTCTCGGCGCCTTCTGCCTCGCGCTGGCCGCGCACCTTACGCTCCAGCTGATGGTCACCGCCCAGCTGGCCGCCCGCAGCCGTACGACCCATACGGCCTTCGGCGCCGTGGCAGAGGCGCTGCGCCGCCAGGGCATGCGCACGCCGTGCGTGGTCAGCGGCGAGCAGGCCGTCCGCGTCGGTTTCCGTACAGGGTGCGCCTCCCGCCAGCTCTACGGCGACCACGACGGCAGCATCAGCGCCGCCGCCCTGGCCGCCCTGGCCCGTACCCGGCCGACCGCCGTGCTGGTCGCGGACAGCGCACCGGCACCCGAGTGGGCCCGCACCTGGCGCCCGTACGAGCTGCCGGAACTGCCGGGGATGAAGCGCTACCGCGCCTACCTCGGTCCCGCCGCACGGCCCGATGCCCCGGCGACCGAGCCAAGGCCCGGCCCCGGGCCCGGCGGCCGTTCGGGACGTGGGGCCGTGCAGGTCTCCGAGGCCCGGGGCTGACCCGTCCTGGGTAGCAGGGTCTGCCCGAGGCCTCGGTCTCCGCCAAGACGTGGGGCGCCAGATGGTGATGACGGGCAGGCAGCGCAGCGTCGTACCGGCGCCGGCGTGCTGGCGGGGACGGCGCCGACCGCGTGCGGATGGTGGGCCGACCGGTCCGGGCACGAAAGTGCGGGCCTGGCCCTGAGCCTGCTGCCCGGGGCCGTGGTGCCGGCCGGGTGCGTGCCGCTCGGGCGCCCTGCACCTGCCGCGGGTCCGCGAGCGCTTCACCCCAGCCGCAATCCCGGCTGACTGGGCGCTGGCCGAGACACGCATCCGGGAGGCGTCCGCCCTGTTGGGCCACGTCGGACAGGCCGATGGCGCAGGCGATGTGGCCGCGCCCGGCGACCTCCTCGCCGGGCGCGCAGCCCAGTCCCCGGCCCTGGTTCGTACCCGCGTCGGCCGGGCGGCGGCGGGTGCCTTCGAGAGGCCGCCCGCGCCCCCGCCGCCGGCTCGCTGGGGCCGCACTCGTGCCGGTTGGCGTGCTTCCACCCGGGCGTTGGAGCATGCGCCACGCGCGGGCCGTGGCGGGTGGTGCTGGCACTGCTGATCGCGCTGGTGGAGGCCGCCGCCCGGCACGGGCGCTGGAGTACCGGGCGCAGGCAAAGGCAGCATCGCAGCCGGCTGTCCTGCTCCGGGAAGTAGCCGGCCCGACCGGGGCCCCCCTGAAAGCCCTTACCGCTGCGATGCAGCAGTACCTGCGCTGCTGCCCGAGGCGGTGGGGTCTACGCGAGGACTCCTGTCGGGGTCATCCGTCCGGGCGCTGCTTGTCGTGTGATTCCGCGTTCCGGCGGGCGGGGCAGTCAGCAGTTGAAGTAGGCGTCGAGAATGGCGCTGAAAGCTCCGCGGGGGCCGCCGGAGTCCCGACCGGCGGGCTGGGGCGTCGGGGTGTCGAGCAGGCGGGCTGTTCAGGTAGGCGTTGAAGCGAGGGCTGTCGCGGAGTATTTCGGGCAGCCGCTCGCAGGCCGGTAGGCGGATCGTGTTGCACATCCGGCACAGCACCCCGCGGACGCATGGACCGCAGGAGCCGCCCGGCCCACAGCAGGCGTGATCGTGATCGATGTTCCAGAAGGACCGGCCGGCCTCGTCAATGCTGCCGACGCATGAACTCGAAGGATCCCGTTCACCTCCGCAACGGTGAGTGAGTACGTGCGCGCCTGCTGCTTCGCGCGGTTACAGCGGACACACAGCTGCTTGTCGGCCCGCCGGAGCCTGGGGTCAGGGTCGTCGTCGTCCTGGCACATGGCGCAGCAGAAGTCCGGGCAGTCGAAGTTCCAGTCCATGAGCGGAGGTCAGTGTCGAGGTCCGACACCCGAAGGGGTGGCGGTGGCCGCCTTCCGGCGCTTTGTGCCGGCTCTCTTGTGCGGTGCGTGCCGCCATCACCGCGGCCGCCGCACCCGCCCGCCCCCGCTCCGCCTGCCACTCCGAACCCAACCTGACCCACGCCCCCCGACGCCCGAACGCGATATCTCGCCGCCCGCCCGGCAACCACATCACCCAACCTGGCCGACCCGTCACCGGCCCCGCCCTCGCCGCCCCCCGCATGCCCCCCGCCCTCGCCCCCCCCCCCGACGCCGGGTCCGCGTCCG
>NZ_JARAYQ010000376.1:0-6070 GCF_033794505.1 Streptomyces sp. MB09-01
GCCCGGGGGAGGCGCGGACTACGGGCGCAGGTCCCGGCCCGGCTCCTGCCCCGAGCCCTGCCGCGAGTCCTGCGGGAGGCTCCACTGGCCCACGTCGTCGGCGAGGCCGCCGTTGAGGGCGAACTGGACCGCGGCCAGGCCGGCGTCCTCCGGGAGCCGGAAGGTGACGAAGCCCTCCGTGGCCCCGCCGGGGTCGAGCGTGACGGTGTCGGGGAAGCTCGCGCCCGCCGTCGTGGGGACGTTGAGCCCGGTGAACCGCTGCCCGGTGTTGTCGAGGAGGTGGGCGGCTGCTGCGGGGGAGTCCCGGTAGACGGTGGCGCCGGTGTTCTCCAGCTGGAACCGGACGGCGACGAGCCGGTCGGATCCGCTGGGCGGGGATGGGGGCGCCAGCTCCGGATCGGGCTGCGGACGGGGTACCGGCGCCGGCTCCGGGCTGGGACCGGGGTCGGCCGGGCTCGCCGGGTCGACCACCTGCGTGAGGGTGACGTCGAGCCGCTGGCCCGGCTCGTTCCCGGCGAGCGAAATCGTCTCGCCGGAGCCGGCGGGGGCCGCGCCCAGCACGGCGGGGGCGAGGAGGGCGAGGAGCGCGAGCGCCCTCAGGGAGCCGCGGAGGCGGGCGCAACGCCGCGTCGCGCGGTCCGGCCGGCCAGGCCCCCGGCTTCGGGGCACGCACGAACCCCCCGTCGCACGGTTCACCCTGCTCACGATCCTCCGCACCCTCGGCTCCCGCTACCCGCGGCCCGTCGACCCCGGCCCGTAGGCTGGGCGCCGGGCTCGGGGAGGGCTTGACGAAAGACTTGGGGAAGGGTTCGGGGAAGGCTCGTGGAAGAACGGCTCGTGCGGTCCCTCGAATCCGGTGATCCGCTCGCCGTCGCCGTCACGGCCGCGATCCGCGGCGGCGACGTGCCGGGCCTGCGGGACCTCCTGGACGCGCACCCGGGACTCGCCTCCGCGCGGATCGTCGAGCGCGGCGCGGCGGCCGGCGAGCGCAGCTTGCTGCACGTCGCCACCGACTGGCCCGGCCACCACCCCGGTACGGCCGCGGTCATCCGTACGCTCGTCGCCGCCGGAGCCGACCCGGGGGCCCGGTTCGCAGGGGGACGCACACCGAGACCCCGCTGCACTGGGCGGCGAGCAACGACGACGTGGCCGCCGTAGACGCCCTCGTCGCCGCCGGAGACGACGTCAACGCCCCGGGCGCCGTCCTCGGCGGCGGTACCCCGCTCACGGACGCCTGCGCCTTCGGCCAGTGGCGGGCCGCGCGCCGGCTGCTCGCCCTCGGGGCCCGCCCCGACCTGAAGGACGCCGCCGCCCTCGGTCTCCTCGACCGGGTCGAGGAGTTTCTCGCGGCCGGCGCCGCACCCGAGGCCATCACCAGCTCGTTCTGGCAGGCCTGCCACGGCGGCCAGCTGCCCACCGCACGCCGTCTGCTGTCCCACGGAGCGGACATCGACCGGATCGGCTACGACGGGCTCACCCCGCTCGACATCGCCCTGACGAGTGAGAACGATGAACTGATCGACTGGCTGAAGAGCTCCGGCGCCCACACCGGCGAGCGACTCGCACCCGGTTGAGCGAGAAATAGAGTGGATCTCCGGGTCCGGCCGTGCCAAGGTTGGTCCCACGAAGGGGTGTAGCTCAGCTGGTCAGAGCGCCGGTCTCCAAAACCGAAGGCCGCAGGTTCAAATCCTGCCGCCCCTGCCACGCCGAACCGCAGGTTCGTGGAGGACGCCCGGACGAGAGCCCGACTCTCGTCCGGGCGTTTCCGTTCGACGGCGTCTGCGACGGTCCTTCCTTCCCGAAGCCACCACGCTCGGCGTGCCGGACCCCCCGCGGCCGAGGCACGCTGGATGCATGGCCGAGCAGACGAAGGTCACCGGACCGATGGCGCCGACGGTGCGGGGAGGCGATCCGGATGCCCGAGCGTGACAAAGCGCAGCACTGGGGCGTGCCGCCACGGCCACCGGACCACCTGCTCCCTCCCGGGGACGGTCGCCCCGTCGACGCCGCTCAGCGCACGGCGATCCTCGACTGGACGGTGGGCCAGTACGTCGTGACCGGCTGGCGGGTGGAGTCGCGCTCCCCGACGCAGGCGGTCCTCGTGCGCGGACAGCCCGTGAACCACGTGCTCCACGCCATCCTGACCGTGTTCACCTGCCTGCTCTGGGGCATCGTGTGGATCGCCCTGGCCGCCGGAAACCGGGTCGAACGGGTGGCGCTCACCGTGGACCAGCAGGGGCAGGTGCAGGTCATGCAGGGGCCGGGGTGATCCGGGGGCGTTGAACACGTCTACCTTCTCCTGAATGGACAGCGCGCGGGGAACCGAGGAAGAGTGGGCCGGCCTGGAATACGGGACGGTCGTCGCCGAACGCATCCGCGAGGCCCTCGCCTGGAACCGCGCCGCACCCGAGCGGATCCTGGTGCGGCTGCTGGACACGACCCCGGGCCACCTGCTCTGGCGCCGTGACCTGCCCGAAGCGGTGCTCGACGCCGCCGTGGACCACCCGGAGTGGTCGGTTCGGGCCCAGCTCGCGGAGACCCGGGTCCAGCGGGGGATGTCGGCCGGGCGCTGGTCCCGGCTACTGCTGGCCGAAGCCGCCGGCCGACGGCGGTACGCCCTCCTCACGGTCGCGGTCGCGGCCGGGGCCCGGCTCACGGACGAGGCGTACGAGGCGCTCGCCACCGACCCGTCCGGCGCGGTCCGGGAAGCCCTCCTCGAACTGCCCGCCGTGCCCGCCGCCGCGACGGTGGCCCTGACCGCCGACCCGGTGCCCGCCGTCCGGGCGGCAGCCTGCCGCGCGGCCTGGCCGCACCTCGACGCCCTGGCCCGGGCGCGGCTGGCCGCAGACCCGGTCGAGCGGGTGCGGGTGGCGGCCGTGGCGGCCCGGCACGACGAGGAGCCGATCACCGAGGCGGACTTCGAGGCCGTGAGCACCGCCCATGACATCGCCGCCCTCCGGCTGGACCGGGAGCTCGCCGCACGCCTCGGCGCCGACGCGGACCCGGAGGTGCGCAGGCGCCTCGCCGGGAACCCCCACCTGGACGCGGACCTGGTCGCGCTCCTCGCCGCCGACCCGCAGGCCGACGTACGCCTTGCGGTGTCGCTGCGACCCGAGCTGACGGAGGAGCAGCGGGCGGCCGTGGAGGTGGACATCGACCCGAGGCGGATGCGGCGCGCGATCCCGTGGGTGGTGGCGCTACACGGGGACGAGGAGGCGATGCGCCGCCTCGCGGCCTCCGGGCACCTGCTGCTGCGCAGCAGTGTCGCGACGGCCCGGCGGCTGCCGCCGGACGTGGTGCAACGGCTGGCCCGGGACGCGGACCGGGTCGTACGGCTCTTCCTCGCCGAGCGGTGCGACGACGCGCCGGCGGACATGCTTCTGGAGGTGTGGCAGTGGTGGAACGGCAGCCTGTCCACCCCCGACCGGCCCTACGGGCACCCGAACTTCCCGCGGCGGGACCTGCTCCGCTACGCCGAGGACCCGCATCCGCGGCTGCGGCAGCTGGCGCTCGACGACCCGGACTCGACGCCCGGGCTGGTGGAACGGTTCAGCCGGGACGAGGACGCGGAGGTCCGGCGGCGCGCCGCGACCGACCCCCGGCTGTCGGCGGACTCCGCGGTACGGATGCTCGACGACCCGGACCGCGGTGTGCGCGCGACGGCTGCCCGGCATCCGCGGCTGCCCGTTCCGGTCCTGATCGGGCTGCTCGGTGAGGAGGAGACGGCGGGGGCGGCTGCGCTGAACCCGGCGCTGCCGGTGGCGGTCATGGAGCGGGTGACCGCCACCGGTTCATGACGCGGGTGCGGTGGTGACCGGGGGCTGTGGTGGCCGGGTCAGCCGTTCGTGCCCGGCTCCTGGTAGCCGTACGGGCGCGTGATGATCTCCATCCCGTGCCCCGCGGGGTCCGTGAAGTAGACCCCGCGGCCCCCGTCGTTGTGGTTGATCTCGCCGGGACGCCTGCCGTGCGGGTCCGCGAAATACGGGACGCCCGCCGACCGGATCTTCTCGAAGGCCGCGTCGAACTCCTCCTCGGAGAGGAGGAACGCGTAGTGCTGCGGGGTGATGGACTCGGCCGGGATGGTCGCGAAGTCCAAGGTGACGCCGTTGCTGGTCTCGACGGGGATGAAGGGTCCCCACTCGCTCCCGACCTGGAGGCCGAGGACGTGCGCCAGGAATTCGGCGGACTCCCGGTTGTCACGGGAGTGGATGATCGTGTGGTTCAGCTGTACGGACATGAGTGAATGCCTCCGAAAGGCACATCACGGGCGCCTCCATGCCTCACCCAGCCGGTGACCGACACGCGATGCCGTGATCACGATCCTAGGCACCCTGTCCGGACGAAGTCCACCCCTGCCTCTCCGCCTTGCTCCCCCTGCACCCCGGACCCCACAGGTCTCAGGAACCCCCGTACACCGACTCGACGTTGTCCTGCGCCGGGTGCGACCGGCCGGCCGGGCCCGCCGCGAAGACCCGCAGGAGGTTCTCCGTCACCCGGGTGGTCAGCGCCCCGGACCGCGCGTCCAGTCCATGGTTGCCGCCGCTGCGGCCGTCGCCCGTCGCGTCCAGGGCCTCCACCCACCGCATCGTGCCGGTCGCGAACACCCCCGCCCCGCTCGCCACCGTGTAGTACGCCGTGTCCTGGTGGCTGGGGCGCCCCTCGCACACCACCGGTGAATGGGCCAGTATCTCGATCGGCCGGGGCGTCGGGAACCCGGTGTTGACCTTGTCGTACTCCACGCCGACCAGGTGCTCGAAGCGGTCGCCGGACCGCACGCCGGTGCCCTCGAACAGCCAGTGGCCCGGGTTGGTCACCACGTACGGGGCGTCCACCGGATAGCCGTCGTAGATCACGCCGAGCAACGAGCTCTCCGGTTCCGCCCCGGGCGCCGAGCGGAAGTCCACCGTCGCCGGATGGCCCCGCTTGAACCCGGGGTCCTGTTCGTAGGAGGACTTGTAGCAGACCAGCGTACGGTCCGGCCCCAGCTCGGAGGCCTCCAGCCGGATCCGGCGGAAGCAGCAGTTCGCGCCCAGGACCGCGATGTTGGTGCCGGCGTCGCGGGCGGCCGTGAAGTGGGCCCGCTGCTCCGGGGACCAGTACTCGTCGTGCCCGAGCGAGAGCACCGCCGCCGCACCCTCCAGCAGCCGCTTCTCCCGTGCCACGTCGGTGGTGGTCGCGTACGCGAGGGGTATGCCGAGCCGTTCGGCCAGCGCGATCAGCGGGGCCTCGTACACCAGGAACAGGCCCGCGCCCTCGTCGTACTCGTACGGCCGGTCGAAGGTCACGGAGAGCGAACGCGAGGCGTAGCCGCCGGTGGGGCCGTCATAGCTGCCGTAGCCGCCCCACCGGTTGTACGCCTGCCAGGTGGCCACCGCGTTGACCACGACCGTACGCCCGGCCGTCGCCGCCGACCGGACGGTCACCGGCACGAAGCGCTGCCCCTCGCCGCCCTGTGCGTCGAGCCGCAGCAGGTAGCAGCCCTCCGGCCAGTCCTTGGTCTCGACCGTGGTGGTACGGGCCCACCGGGTGCGGACCATCCGGGTGCCCGGGTCCACCGTGTGCTCCGGCTGGCGCACCCCCGGCAGGGCCTCGGAGCGCCACACCAGCCGGGCCCGGGCCCCGCCGTACCAGCCCATCCGGTAGGCGGAGACCGTGAACCGGGGCGCGGTGGTCGACACGTGCAGACCGAAGGACTCGCCGGGCAGGACGCTGACCTTGTCCGCGAAGCCCTCGATGGCACGCGCCGGCCCGGCCTTGGTCACCGGCCAGTCGGCATGGCCCTGCTTCGCGTTCTCGGCCTTGACGTCGAAACCGTGCGCACCCGCCGCCGACGGCTTCCCGCCCGGCGCCGCGGGGTCGCCGGCCCGCTCCCCGCCCTGCCCATCGGCACCGCCGTCCCCGCCCGCGCAGCCCGCCACGGCACCGAGTCCCGCAGCCGTGGCCGCCCCCGTCGCGATCGCGAGGAACCGCCGCCTGCCTGCGCCTTCGCCGTCCCCGGCCGGCCCGGCTATGTGCTCCTGATCCATGGTGGGCACGTTATGTCACCCTTGGGTCCCCACCCTCGCCACCC
>NZ_JARAYQ010000377.1:0-6012 GCF_033794505.1 Streptomyces sp. MB09-01
ATCGGTGACCGGCGCCACACCGCACCGCGACACGCCGCCCCGCCCCGCACATGCGAAAAGGCGGGATCAAGCGGCCGGGGGTCCGCCTGATCCCGCCTTTTCGCATGTGCGGGGCGGGGCGGCGTGTCGCGGTGCGGTGTGGCGGTGCCAGTGGCGGGTGGCGGTGTGGCGCCGGTCATTGATCTCGGCGGGGGGCGCACTTCACCGACGAGGCCCGGTTCGGACCGGGCGGGTGGCGGTGTGGCGCCGGTCACCGATCTCGGCGGGGGGCGCACTTCACCGACGAGGCCCGGTTCGGACCGCTCGTCCTGCGCACCACGCACCGGCTCGTCCCGCTCGGACCGGGGCGCACCCGCGTGGTGTAGAGGTGGACCCGGCCGACACGCGCGCAAGGCGGCTGCGCGTCACCGGCCCCGCTCGCGCGGGGGGCCGGTTCTTCGGGCCGGTCCCGGTCGAGGACGCGGTGGCCCTGCTCGGCCGCCTGGCCGCGGAAGGCGGGGACTGGCCGGGGACTAGGCGGGAGTGGGGGTGTGCCGGTGGCGGCCGGCGGCGGCTGCGGCGAGGCGGCCGAGGGCCTCGTCCCGGCCGCACGCGTGCGCACCCAGAGCGATGTGGCGCGCCACGATGCCCCGCTCCGCCCGCATCAGCCGGAGGCCGCGCCGCAGCAGGAACAGGACCGACTTGCGGCCCTCCCGCAGATCGCGCGCCAGCCGGCGGCGGAAGGTGGTGGACGGCCGCCCGCGCAGACAGATCGCGTCCGCGAGCAGCCCCAGCTCCTGGCAGCGGGCGACGATGTCCGCCGCGAAGATCCCCTCCGCGATGAACAGCGGCGTGCGCGAGATGTCCAGCGCCTCCGCCCCCGTCCGCGAGGACGTCGCGATGTCGTACACCGGGACCTCGGTGCGACCCACGACGCACAGCTCCTCGATCGCCGCCACGGCGGTGTCCGCGTCCCAGGACAGCGGCGAGTCCCAGTCGATGTCCGAACTGCCCTCGACCAGGGGGAGGGTCGGGTCGTCACCCTCCTTGTAGAAATCGTCCAGGCGCAGCACGGGCAGCCCCGAACGGGCCGCCAGCGAGGACTTGCCGGATCCCGAGGGTCCGGTCAGAAGGACGACACGCGTAGGCAAAGGAGAGGAGGAGCTCACGGGACACCAGTGTGAACCATTCCCCCGCGCAGGGGATGCCTCCGGTGACCGGTTGGTATCGAGGATCACATCTCCACTACGCTGCGTGCGCACGCGACTACGACCTCAGGCGGGATCCCCATGGCACGTCACGCAGCCCCCCAGCCACCGAACCGGCTCCGCGCCGCAGGCCTCACCCTCTCCATGGCGGGCGCCGCGCTCGCCATGGCCGCGGGGGGTGCTCAGGCCAGTGAGCTCGATGTGCCCGCGGCTCTGGCCGGGGTCGCCGATCCGGTGGCGAACCTCAAGGTGAACCCGCTCGCCCACACCGGCGTGGACCCGCTGGACAACGGCGTGGCCACCAAGGTCGCGGACTTCCCCGGCCTCGGCACCGGCATGGTCACCGGGGTCCTGACCCAGGGGCCGTCCGTCGGCGAGCTGCCCACCGCCGCCGTCTCCTCCCTGCTCGGACCGGTCCTGCCGAAGAAGTGAAGAAGTAGCGGAGCGGGTACGCGAAGGCCCCGGCAGCGGGGGACGCTGCCGGGGCCGGTTCGCGGGGGTCTCCTGGGCAAGATCTCCTAGTACGAGGATCCGCCCGAGCCCAGCGACCCCGTGGGGTGCCAGACCGTCTTGGTCTCCAGGAACGCCGTCATGCGCGACGTGCCCGGGTCGGCGTTCCAGTCGTCCACAGGCTGTGGACGCAGAACGCGCTTGAGGTTGTCGGCCGCCGCGATCTCCAGCTCCTTGGCCAGCGCCGCATCGGCTCCGGCAAGGTCGATCGCGTTGACGTCCTGGTGGGACGCCAGGTGCGGGCCCATCTCGGCGGCCCTGCCGGACAGGATGTTGACCACGCCGCCGGGCAGGTCGGAGGTGGCGAGCACCTCGCCCAGCGAGAGGGCCGGCAGCGGGGACTCCTCGGAGGTGATCACGACCGCCGTGTTGCCGGTCGCGATGACCGGGGCGATCACCGAGATCAGGCCCAGGAAGGACGAGTCCTGGGGGGCGATCACGGTCACGACACCGGTCGGCTCCGGGGTGGAGAGGTTGAAGAACGGGCCCGCGACCGGGTTGGCCCCGCCCACGATCTGGCCGATCTTGTCGGTCCAGCCCGCGTACCAGACCCAGCGGTCGATGGCCGCGTCCACGACCGCGCCGGCCTTCGACTTGGACAGCCCCTCGGCCTCGCCGACCTCGCGGACGAACTGCTCCCGGCGGCCCTCCAGCATCTCGGCGATGCGGTACAGGATCTGGCCGCGGTTGTACGCGGTCGCGCCCGACCAGCCGCCGAAGGCCTTGCGCGCGGCGACGACCGCGTCACGGGCGTCCTTGCGGGAGGACAGGGGCACGTTGGCCAGCCACTTGCCCTTGCCACCCGACGATGTTTTCGCCGTCACCTCGTACACCCGGCCGCTCTCGGAGCGGGGGAACTTGCCCCCGACGTACAGCTTGTAGGTCTTGAAGACGCTCAGACGCGCCGGCGTCGACGAATCAGACATCGAGGTAGCCCTCCAGGCCGTGGCGGCCGCCCTCGCGGCCGAAGCCCGACTCCTTGTAGCCGCCGAAGGGCGAGGTCGGGTCGAACTTGTTGAACGTGTTGGCCCAGACGACGCCCGCGCGGAGCTTGTTCGCGACCGCGAGGATGCGGCTGCCCTTCTCCGTCCAGATGCCGGCGGACAGGCCGTACTGGCTGTTGTTGGCCTTCGCGACGGCCTCGTCGGGCGTGCGGAAGGTCAGCACGGACAGCACCGGGCCGAAGATCTCGTCACGGGCGACGGTGTGCGCCTGGGTGACGTTCGTGAAGAGCGTCGGGGCGAACCAGTAGCCGGCGGACGGCAGCTCGCACGCCGGGGACCAGCGCTCGGCGCCCTCGGCCTCGCCGGTCTCCGCGAGCGCGGTGATCCGGGCGAGCTGCTCGGCGGAGTTGATCGCGCCGATGTCGGTGTTCTTGTCGAGCGGGTCGCCCAGGCGCAGCGTGGAGAGACGGCGCTTGAGGCTGTCCAGCAGCTCGTCGTGGATCGACTCCTGGACCAGCAGGCGGGAGCCCGCGCAGCAGACCTGGCCCTGGTTGAAGAAGATGCCGTTGACGATGCCTTCGACGGCCTGGTCGATGGGGGCGTCGTCGAAGACGATGTTGGCGCCCTTGCCGCCCAGCTCCAGGGTGACCTTCTTGTCGGTGCCGGCGACGTGGCGGGCGATCTTCTTGCCCACGGCGGTCGAGCCGGTGAAGGCGACCTTGTTGACGTCCGGGTGCTCGACGAGGGCCGCGCCCGCGTCGCCGTAGCCGGTGAGGATGTTGACGACGCCCTTGGGCAGGCCCGCCTGGCGGCAGATGTCCGCGAAGAACAGCGCCGAGAGCGGGGTCGTCTCGGCCGGCTTCAGCACGACCGTGTTGCCGGTGGCGAGCGCCGGGGCGATCTTCCACGCGAGCATCAGCAGCGGGAAGTTCCACGGGATGACCTGGCCGGCCACGCCGAGGGGGCGCGGGTTCGGGCCGTAGCCGGCGTGGTCGAGCTTGTCGGCCCAGCCCGCGTAGTAGAAGAAGTGCGCGGCGACCAGCGGGAGGTCCGCGTCGCGGGTCTCCTTGATCGGCTTGCCGTTGTCCAGGGTCTCCAGGACGGCGAGCTCGCGGCTGCGCTCCTGGATGATCCGGGCGATGCGGAAGAGGTACTTGGCGCGCTCGGAGCCGGGCAGCGCGGACCACTTCTCGAAGGCCTTGCGGGCGGCCTTCACCGCACGGTCCACGTCGGCGGCGCCGGCCTGGGCTACCTCGGCGAGGACCTCCTCGGACGACGGCGAGACGGTCTTGAAGACCCTGCCGTCGGCGGCGTCGGTGAACTCGCCGTCGATGAAGAGCCCGTAGGAGGGGGCGATGTCGACGACCGAGCGGGACTCGGGAGCCGGTGCGTACTCGAATACAGATGCCATGGTGATCAGTCCACCGTCACGTAGTCGGGACCGGAGTAACGGCCGGTGCTCAGCTTCTGGCGCTGCATCAGCAGGTCGTTGAGCAGGCTGGAGGCGCCGAAGCGGAACCAGTGGTTGCTCAGCCAGTCCTCGCCCACGGTCTCGTTGACCAGGACCAGGAACTTGATCGCGTCCTTGGTGGTGCGGATGCCGCCGGCCGGCTTCACGCCGATCTGGATTCCAGTCTGCTCCCGGAAGTCGCGGACGGCTTCGAGCATGAGCAGGGTGTTCGCGGGGGTGGCGTTGACGCCCACCTTGCCCGTCGACGTCTTGATGAAGTCGGCGCCCGCGAGCATGCCGATCCAGGAGGCGCGGCGGATGTTGTCGTACGTCGACAGTTCGCCCGTCTCGAAGATGACCTTGAGGCGGGCCGCGGTGCCGTCGGGACGGACGCAGGCCTCCTTGACGGCCTTGATCAGCTCGTACGTGTCGAGGTAGCGGCCGGCGAGGAAGGCGCCACGGTCGATGACCATGTCGATCTCGTCGGCGCCGGCGGCGACGGCGTCACGGGTGTCCGCGAGCTTGACGGGCAGCGCGGCGCGGCCGGCCGGGAACGCGGTGGCGACGGAGGCGACCTTGACGTCGGCGCCGTTCAGCGCGGCCTTGGCGGTGGCCACCATGTCGGGGTAGACGCAGACCGCGGCGGTCATGGGCGTCGTACGGTCGGTCGGATCGGGATTGACGGCCTTGGCGGAGAGCGCCCGGACCTTGCCCGGGGTGTCCGCGCCTTCGAGCGTCGTCAGGTCGATCATCGAGATGGCCAGGTCGATGGCGTACGCCTTGGCCGTCGTCTTGATCGAACGGGTGCCGAGGGAGGCCGCGCGGGCCTCCAGGCCGACAGTGTCGACGCCGGGCAGCCCGTGCAGGAAGCGGCGCAGCGCACTGTCGGACGTCGTCACGTCAGCGAATGCGGTGAGGGTGGTGGGCATGGTCACCACATGAGCATATCTACGCGCGTAGCGACCTGTCACCCCCACCCTCCGATTCATTCGGAATCGAGGGTCCCGTTTGTTGTTACGCGGGCATGACAGGAGCAAGATCGTCCGCGCGCACCCGATCCATAGATTTGTCTAAGCAGCCCGCCACACCTGACCCGGTGAACCAGACCGAACAGACGCAACGCGGCATGCGGCTCTCCTCCACTCTCCGCACCCACGCTCCAGGAGTCGTTATGCGTACCGCCCTCCGCACGTCGATAGTCACCGTCGCCCTCGCCGGCGCGATGCTCGTCCCGGCGGCCGGCGCCGCGTTCGCCGCACCCGCCACGGCCCCGAAGTCGGCCGCGGCCTCGGACGACAGCCGCTACGAGGGCAAGCCCGTCTACATCGGCGAGGGCCTGGTCGCGGTGCTGCGCAACAAGGACGAGGGCCCCGAGGCGTGGATCCGCGAGGTCGGCCCCGACTGGAAGCCCGGCGACACCTACATGGTCCACGTCGTGACGAAGCTGGACCGTACCCAGCCCCACGACAAGGCCAAGGGCCTGGACCTCGAACTCACCAAGGCCGCGGGCGCCAACCCCGTCCTCGTCGTCACCGCCGCGGACGGGAGCGCCACGTCCTACCCGCTGCCCGCGGGCGAGGCGAGCACGGACTGCCGGGTCGGTCCGGTGGGGCAGGAGATCGGCGCGGGCATGTCGGCCGAGCTGTACGTCACCGAGCTGGGCCCGAAGGTGGTCCTCCTCGAGGCGGCCGACGGCCGCGGCTTCGCCCAGCTGGACCGCACCCACCCCTCGCTGCCCGAGTCCGCGGGCATCATCGCCCGGATCGTGAACCCGAGCAGCGCCAAGCCCGTCTTCGAGTGGAAGACGCAGGGCGGCAACGACGAGATCGGGCGGGCCGCGTTCCCCGCGTTCCCCGAGGGCTGCAAGCCGAGCTACAAGTTCACCGATGACAAGCCGGTGACGAAGCCCACCACCCCGGCC
>NZ_JARAYQ010000378.1:0-5941 GCF_033794505.1 Streptomyces sp. MB09-01
CCGTCACTCCCACCGCGCCCCGGGCCACCGCGCCGGCCGCCGGCCCCCACTACGCCGTACGCCTCGCCCGCGACGAGTCCGAGGTGCGCGCCGCCCAGCGCCTGCGCCACCAGGTCTTCGCCGGCGAGCTGGGCGCCCGCCTCGACGGGCCCGAGCCCGGCCTCGACTGCGACGCCTTCGACGCGTACTGCGACCACCTGCTCGTCATCGAGGAGGAGACCGAGCAGGTCGTCGGCACCTACCGGCTGCTGCCCCCGGAGCGCGCCGCCGTCGCCGGCCGCCTCTACTCCGAGGGCGAATTCGACCTCTCCGCCCTCGCACCCATCCGCCCCGACCTGGTCGAGGTCGGCCGCTCCTGCGTCCACCCCGACCACCGCAACGGCGCCGTCATCGCCCTCATCTGGGCCGGCCTCGCGCATTACATGGACCGCACCGGGCACAACTGGCTCGCCGGCTGCTGCTCGATACCGCTCGCCGACGGCGGGGTCCTGGCCGCCGCCACCCGCGAGGCCGCCCTGACCCGCAGCCTCGCCCCCGAGGAGTACCGGGTCACCCCGCACCTCCCCTGGAACCCCGAGGGCATCACCTTCCCCGACCGCATGGAGCTGCCGCCGCTGCTGCGCGGCTACCTGCGCCTGGGCGCCTGGGTCTGCGGCGAACCCGCCCTCGACGTCGAGTTCGGCTGCGCCGACCTGTACGTGCTGCTCTCGCTGCGCCGCACCAACCCGCGCTACCTGAAGCACTTCCGCTCGCTCGTCCCGGGCGCATGAGCGTCTGGCTGCCCACCTCGCCCTGCACCCCAGAGGCCTGCGCCGGCCACGAGGGGAGCACCGCGAGCGTCCCGCGGGCGGTGCTCAGGCTCGCCGCCGCCGTCGCCCTGATCCTGCTGGGGATCCTGGGCGCCCCGCCGGCCCGGCTGCTGCCGGCCGGCCCCCGGCACACGGTCGTACGGGCCTGGTCGGCCGCCCTGGTACGGGCCTTCGGCCTGCGGATCACCGTGCACGGCAGCCCCGGCCCCGGCGGCGGCCGTCTCCTCGTCCCCAACCACATCTCCTGGCTGGACATCCCGCTCGTCGCCGCCGTCGTGCCCTGCCGGATGCTGGCCAAGAGCGACATCCGCGCCTGGCCGGTCCTAGGCCGCCTCGCCGGGCGGGCCGGGACCCTGTTCATCGAGCGCGACCGGATCCGCGCACTGCCGGCCACCGTCGAGACCGTCACCGGCGCACTGCTGGCCGGCGACCGGGTCACCGTCTTCCCCGAGGGCTCCACATGGTGCGGCCGTGCCCAGGGGGCCTTCCGCAGGGCTGCCTTCCAGTCGGCGCTGGACGCGCGGGTTCCCGTACAGCCCGTGCGGCTCGCGTACCTGCTGTGCGACGGGACCCCGGCCGGGGCGCCCGCCTTCGTCGGGGACGACCCGCTGACCGCCTCGCTGTGGCGGATCGCGCGGGCCCGCGGAGTACGGGCCGAGGTCAGGCTGCTGCCGCGGATCCCACCGGGCCGGTACGCGGACCGGCGGGACCTCGCGGCAGCCGCTCAGCAGGCCGTGCTCGGAGCCTCGGCCCCGACCCTGCTGCCCGGCCTGCGTCCCTCAGGTTCGGCCGCTCAGCCGGCCGCGCCGTCGGCGACCGACAAGGACAGGGCGAACCGGCCCGCCGCGTCCGTCCACCACTGGGTCAGTTCCAGTCCCGCCGCCGCCAACTCCTTCCGCACGCCCTCCTGACGGAACTTCGCCGAGACCTCCGTCAGGATCTCCTCACCCGCCGCGAACGGCACCACCAGATCCAGTGCCCGGATCTTCACCACCAGCTCCGACCGGGCCCGCAGTCTCATCTCGATCCACTCCTGCTCCCTGTTCCACACCGCCACGTGAGCGAAGTCGGCGGTGTGGAAGTCCGCGTCCAGCTCACGGTTGATGACCGCCAGCACGTTCTTGTTGAACTCGGCCGTCACACCCCGCGCGTCGTCGTACGCCGACACCAGCACGGCCTCGTCCTTCACCAGGTCCGTGCCCATCAGCAGCGCGTCCCCGGGCGACAGCATCGCCCGTACGGACGCCAGGAACACCGCACGCTCCGGCGGCAGCAGGTTCCCGATCGTGCCGCCCAGGAACACCACCAGCCGGGGTCCGGGGGAGTCCGGCAGCTGCAGGGCGCGCGTGAAGTCCGCCAGCAGGGCGTGCACCCGCAGCCCCGGATGCGACGCGAGCAGGGTTTCGGCCGCGCCCCGCAGGGCGCTCTCGCTCACGTCCACCGGCACGTAGGTGTCCAGCGCGGGCATCGCCTCGATCAGGTGCCGGGTCTTCTCCGAGGATCCGGAGCCCAGCTCCACCAGGGTGCGGGCGCCGCTCTCGGAGGCGATCTCCCGGGCCCGTTCCAGCAGGATCTCCCGCTCCGCGCGGGTCGGGTAGTACTCGGGCAGCCGGGTGATCTCCTCGAAGAGCTCACTGCCCCGCGCGTCGTAGAACCACTTGGGCGGCAGCACCTTGGGGAGGTGGGTGAGCCCGTGCAGCACGTCCGTGCGCAGCGCGGTCTCCGCCGCGTGCTCGTCGAGGGTCCGGGTCAACTGGAAGCTGGTCACGGGGAGTTCTCCTTGAGCGGGGTCAGTTCGACCCGCGTGCGGGTGGCGGTCAGCAGGGTCCGGTCGGGCACTTCGCACCACCGGGGGTCGTCGTCGTACGGCTCGGAGGCCACCACGGTGCGCCGGACGCCCGCATCGGTCAGGTACCAGAGCGAATCCCCCCATGCCGTGGCGGCGATCGCGGTGCCGTCCGTCACCAGCAGGTTCAGCCGCGAGCCGGGAGCCGCCGTGGCCAGGTCCCGGACCGGCTCGGCCAGCGCCGTGCCCAGGTCGTCCCCGGCCCGCAGCCGGTGCAGGACCAGCGCCCAGACCAGCGCCGAGTCCGTGCGGGCGGGGAGCCGGAGCAGCGCCTCGGGCGGCAGCCCGGCCGCGAGCGGGGCCGCCGCGTCCGGCCAGCCCCGTATCGCGCCGTTGTGGCTGAACAGCCACGGCCCCTCCGTGAACGGCGCGGCAGCAGCCTCCCCGTCGGCCCCGGGCAGCGTGCCGTCCCGTACGGCGGCCAGCACGGCCCCGCTGCGCACCACCCGGGCGAGATCGGCGAAGGTCAGGTCGGACCAGACCGGCCCGGACCGCCGGTAGCGGGCGGGCACCGGGTCGTCCTCCGCGTACCAGCCGATGCCGAAGCCGTCGGCGTTGACCGTGCCGGACCGCTGCCGGCGCGGCTCCCAGGACTGGCGCACCAGCGAGTGCTCGGGCTCGCTCAGCAGCCTCCCGAGCGCCACCACCGGACCCACGTAAGCGAGATGACGGCACATCAGACGTCCCTCGCGGTCCGGAAGCCGGAGAAGATCTGCCGCCGTACCGGAAGGTCCCAATTGCGGAAGGTGCCCCGGCAGGCCACCGGGTCCACCGCGAAGGAACCGCCCCGCAGCACCTTGTGCTCCGGACCGAAGAACACCTCCGAGTACTCCCGGTACGGGAAGGCCCGGAACCCCGGGTACGGCAGGAAGTCGGAGGCGGTCCACTCCCACACGTCGCCGATCAGCTGGCGCACCCCGAGCGGGGAGGCGCCGGCCGGGTAGCTGCCCGCGCGGGCCGGGCGCAGGTGGCGCTGCCCCAGATTGGCCACGGCCGCGGTCGGGTCCGCGTCGCCCCACGGGTAGCGGGCCGAGCGGCCGGTCGCCGGATCGAACCGTGCGGCCTTCTCCCACTCCGTCTCCGTGGGCAGCCGCCGCCCCGCCCAGCGGGCGTAGGCGTCCGCCTCGTACCAGCTGACGTGCAGCACCGGCTCGTCCTCCGGCACCGGTTCGGTCACCCCGAAGCGGCGTCGCAGCCACTGGCCCGCCTCCCGGTGCCAGAACAGCGGGGCCTCGATGGAGTGTTCGCGGATCTGCTGCCAGCCCGGTGGCGCCCACCAGCGGGGATCGCGGTAGCCGCCGTCCGCGATGAAGGCCAGGTACGCGGCGTTGGTCACCGGCACCGTGTCGATCCAGAAGGGTGCGGTGTCCCGGACGTGCGCGGGCCGCTCGTTGTCCAGCGACCACGGCTCGGTGGAGGTGCCCATGGTGAACGGGCCTGCGGGGACGAGGACTTCGGCGACGAGCGGCGGATCGTAGGGGGCGTCCGGATCCCGCGCCGTCAGCACGGGCGCGCCGCGCCGCAGCTGATGGGTGATCAGCATCGTTTCATCGTGCTGCTGTTCGTGCTGGGCGATCATCCCGAAGGCGAAGCCGTCGTCGAGGAGCGCGCTGCCCTCCAGCGGCGTGCGCTCCAGCAGATCGAAGACCCGGCCTCGCACCTCGGCCGCGTACCGGCGGGCCTCCTCGGGCCCGAGCAGCGGCAGCTTGGGCCGCTCGGCACGGGGATGCTCGAACGCGTCGTAGAGCGGATCGATCTCCGGGCGCATGGACTCGCGCCCGGCGACGTTGCGCAGCAGCCAGAGCTCCTCCTGGTTACCGATGTGCGCCAGGTCCCAGACGAGCGGGGACATCAGCGGCGAGTGCTGGGCGGTCAGGTCCGCGTCGCTCACGGCGTCGGTGAGCGCGGCCGTGCGCACGCGCGCGGCGGTCAGGGCGGCGGCCGCCCGCTCCCGCAGGTCTTCCCGGGAGGGGTACGAGGTGGTCACCGGCGGGCCTCCTTCCCGGCGGGCTGCAGGGAGGACGCGTCGTCGGCCGGGCAGCGGCCGCGCAGCACGAAGCGCTCGGTGAACGCACCGACCGTCTCCTGGACGTGCTCGCTCGCGCCCAGCCGGGGCAGCGCCTCGGCGGCGGCCAGGAAACAGGCCGTCGCGGCCGTCCGCAGCTCCGGATCGGCCAGACCGTGCCGGGCGGCGGACCGCCACAGCGGATTGCGGGGCGAGGGCCGCGGGCCGTGCGCGTCGGACAGCACCTTGGTCGCGCGGTACGCGGTCTCGGCGGCCTCCGGATCGTCGAACAGCGCGTGCACGACGGCCACCGGGACCAGCCAGCCGTCGTCGCCGGGCTGCGCGTCGATCATCCGCAGCTCCAGGTGGCCGCGCGGTCGCACCGGGGGGAACAGCGTGGTGAGGTGGTACTCGAGGTCCTCGACCGTGGGCGGCCGCAGTGCGGCGAGGCCCGTGGGAGCGGCGTGCGCCGACCGCTCGGGGTCGCCGCCCGTGCGCAGCCAGTCGCGGAAGGTCGTGCCGCGCGGGATCTCCCACGCTTCGCCCTCGTACGACCGGACGCACATCACCTCGGTGTCCAGCGCCTGCCGCGTCCATCCGGCCCGCGGCTCCGCGTCCAGCGGCGGGGCGAGCGCGCGCCGGCTGTCGATGTCGCTCCAGACCCCCTGGCGGGCACAGCGCCAGCCGGAGTACGGGCCGTCGTGCGCGGGGGAGTTGGCGAAGGCGGCCACCAGGACCGCGCCCAGCAGGTGCGCGAGCCGCCAGCGCCGGCCGTGGCCGAGCACGCCCGGCTCCTCGTGCCCGGCGTCCACGCAGACCTGGACCGAGGCGGAGGCGCACATCATGACGCGGCCGGCCGGGCCGGTGCGGTCGAAGTAGGCCTCCATCGCGTCGTAGCGCGGGCTGTTCAGGAGCCGGCGGTAGGGGCGCCGGGGATCGCGGCCGAGGCCGCGCAGGACCAGTCCGCGGGCCAGCAGGGCGCCGCGTACGGCGGTGAGGTCGGCCTGAAGGCCGTCCACGCATCCGCTGAGCGAGGCGGCGGGGGCCGAGCTGAGTTCGAGTTGGCCACCGGGCTCGACGGTCAGCCGGGAGTTCAGGGACAGTGCGCGGGCGGCGGCGTGGGCGCCCCGCAGCCGCTCGGCGGCCAGGGGCTGTTCGGGCCGTTCGGCATCCACGACCAGCCATTCGAGCTCGGCGCCGATGAGGCGGGGCGGGCCGGTCTTGAAGCAGATGCCGTGGATCAGCTCCTCCGCCTCGGTTTCCGTGAGGGAGGTGGCGGGG
>NZ_JARAYQ010000379.1:0-5898 GCF_033794505.1 Streptomyces sp. MB09-01
GGCTTTGCCGCGGGCGGCCAGGGTGGTGGCGTATTCGGCCAGGAGGGACGGGGAGGCCGGGGAGGTCTTTTCGGAGGCCGCGAAGGCCTCGTAGGACGGGACGCTCGCGGTGACGATGCCGAGGTTCGTGGTGCCCGAGGCGGCTAGGGCGCGGAGGGAGGTTTCGATCTCCCTCAGGTGGGCCTCGTGCGAGGTGTACTCCGCGGCGAGCGTGGGGTACGAGGTGAGGAGTTCGGCCAGTTCGCGCGCGGGCCAGTGGAGGATCGCCACCGGGAAGGGCCGGGAGAGGGCCGCGCGGCGGTCGCCCAGTTCGGCGCGCAGGCGGGCGATCTCGGCGCGCAGTTCGGTGGGGTCGTCGGAGCCCAGTGCCCAGATGCGCTTCGGGTCGTGGAGCTCGTCGAGGGGGATCGGGCCGATGTGGCGGGTGTCGGCGACCATGTCCCAGTCGTCGTGCGGGCGCCCGAGGAGGCGGCGTACCCGGTGGCGGCCCGTCAGGAGGGCGGTGGTGGCCTGGGTGAGCGGGTCGTCCTCCGTGATGAGGAGGGCCGCCGCTTCGGTGAAGCACTCGTGCGAGGCCTCCAACTCGTCGTGTGCCTCCAGGGCTTCCGCGATGACCTCCCACGGCGCCGGGTCCTTCGGGGAGGCGGCGCGGATGCCCGAGATGAGGGCGCGGGCCTCGGCCTCGTGGCCGTACTCCCATAGGTTCGCCGCCTGCAAGGCCTTGATCAGGTAGGGGTCGGAAGGTGAGGAGGAAAGGAGTTGGTCGTACAGGGCGCTCGCCCGGTCGCGTGCGTCGGCCAGTTCGAGGTGGGCCGCGGCCTGGAGGAGCAAGGGCTCCTGGTCCTCGGGGTAGCGGGTCGCCGTGCGGATGAGGCGCTCGGCTTCGGCGATGTGCTCGGCAGGCGTGTCGGGGCGCATGGTTCACACCGTACTGCTGCTGGTCAGTTGACGGGGGAGGACTTAGGGTGCGGCCCGTGCGGGATCACTGAGAATCCGGAGGACTCCTCGGGGGCGGCTAGAGGGATATGCCATTTAGCCGCCATGCCTCAACTGTCTCAGTAAGGTAGGTGATATGACGACAGCGCCGGATCTACGGGAGAGGGTCGGACCTACACGGTTCACCTACCGGCTCCGCGTGTCGTCCACCGCGATGACGGCCTTGGCGTCGGAGTGGGATAGGGGTCGCTGGGTGTGGAAACAGTGCGTTGCCATGTCCAGGGCGGCGTACAAGGCAGGGGAGGGGTGCGGCCCGGCGCGGCTGGACAAGTTGCTGACCGGCTGGCGCAGCGAGCGCGAGTGGCTGCGGGCCGGTGCCAGCGTTCCGCAGCAGCAGATCATCCGAGACTTCGCCAAGTCCCGCGGCAAGGCGTTGACGGATGCCAAGGCGCAGATGCCGGTGCGCCAGCGGGCGGGGATGCCCCGCTTCAAGAGGAAGAACGTGGCTGAGCCGACGCTCAACTACACCCGTCGGGGCTTTCGGTTGAAGGACGGCCGTCTGTACGTGGCCGGTGGCATCGCCCTGACGGTGGTCTGGTCGCGGGATTTGCCCGCCGAGCCGTCCAGTGTCCGTGTCTACCGCGACAGCCTCGGCCACTGGTACGCCTCCTTCGTCGTCGAGACAGAGACGCAGCCGCTCCTCGCGACCAGGGCGGCGGTTGGCATCGACTGGGGCGTCAAGAAGACCGCCACAACCACCAGCGACGCTCACGATCTCCCGCATCCCGAGCACGGGAAGAAGGCGGCCGGGAAGCTGGCCGGCTATCAGCGGATGATGGCCCGTAGGAAGCCGAAGCTCGGGCGGGCCGCGTCGAAGGGCTATCGGCAGGCGAGGCGGCAGGTCGCCAAGGTGCACAAGAAGATCGCCCGACAGCGCCAGGACACCACCCGTAAATGGGCCAAGCGCGTCGTGACGGACTTCGACCAGATCGCGGTGGAGGACTTCAGACCGAAGTTCCTCGCCAAGTCCAGAATGGCGGGCAAGGCTGCCGACGCGTCCATCTCGGCCACCAAGCGCGAGCTGATCAACATGGCGCGCAAACACGGCCGGGTCCTCCACCTCGCACACCCGGCGCACACCACCATGGACTGCGGAAACTGCGGAGCGAGAGCCAAGCACGCACTGCCGCTGTCAGAACGTACGTACCTGTGCACCGCCTGCGGAGCCGTCTCACCCAGAGACAAGAACTCCGCACGCGTGATGCTCGTCCGGGCAGGTCTCAACCCGGCTGGCGTCGATCGCGGAAGACCTGACGGGCCGCCGGTCCGTCAGGCAGCGTGAGCCTGGGATCCCCCTCGTTCAGGGGGAGGAGTCAAATACCTGTGGTGGTTCAAGGCGGTCGGCGGGCGCGCCGGGCCGGTCTCGTGGGGGCGCTGTGGGCGACCGCCGAGCTGACCGTCACCGTGGGGGTGGTGGTGTTGTTGCTGGTGGTGCACCAGGTGTGGTGGACGAACCGGCAGGCCGCGGCCGCCGCGCAGGATCGGGTCCAGGCCCTGGAGCGGTCCTGGGGACGGGATCCCGCACCTGACCCAGTTGGCCCACCTGACGCACTTGGCCCATCTGATCTTCCGGAGCCGGCCGCGACCGTTGCCGGGCCCGTGCCCGTGCCGGTGCCCGTACCCGGCTCCGCCGGGACGGCCGGGCCCGGCCGGTCCGCCCGGCCCGCCGCCGGACCGCCGACGCGTGACCGGGCGTACGCCGTCCTGCGCATTCCCCGCCTCGGCCTCGTCGTCCCCGTCGCGCAGGGGATCGACAAGCGGGCCGTCCTCGACAAGGGCTACGTCGGGCAGTACCCCGGGACCGCCGGGCCCGGGGAGCGGGGGAACTTCGCCCTGGCCGGTCACCGGAACACCCACGGCGAGCCCTTCCGGTACATCAACCGGCTGCGGGCGGGCGACGAACTGGTCGTCGACATGCGGGGGCGCAGGTACACGTACGTGGTCGGGAAGATCCTGAGCGAGACGACCGAGCGGGACACCGGGGTGATCGCGCCCGTGCCGCGGAGCCTGGTGAAGCCGGACCAGGGATACGGCGAGCCCGGCGCGTACATCACCCTGACCACGTGCACGCCCGAGTACAGCTCCAAGTACCGGCTGGTGGTCTGGGGGACCCTCAAGTCGTCCTGACTCGTTCCGTTGTCAGCGGGGCCGGTTACCATCGAACGCGTACGTGAATTCGCGCGCGGGAGCGGAGTGGGGGAGGTTCGTATGGCCGGCGTGTTCGCCCGGGCCTCGCGGGCCCTTGCCGTACTGCTCCCACTGATGCTGCTCGGGGGAGTCCTCGGACTCTTCGCTGGGGAGAGCGGGCTCGGCGCCGTGGTGGTGGCCCTCGCGGCCACCGTGGCCGTGGGCACCGAGGCCCTGGCCGCGGCCGCACGGCTCGTGCGGCCCGTCCCGCCGCACCGCATACGCACCGCGATACGTGACCGCGAGCAACGCACGGCGTTCCTGCCGCAGCGTGATCCCGATGCCTCGGGCCGGTCACGGCCCAGGGCGCCCGGCCGTGCCCTCCTGACGGCCGCGTAGGGGCGCGCAGTACATCTCGTTCTCGTTCTCGTTCTTGCTTCTCGCCTTCTGCTGACTGATCACTGTTGTCGCCCCTCGCGGGTCGTCACGCCGAAATGCATCTCTTTCGACGTTCGACGAGACCCTTCGGAGGGCCCACGTGTCCGTTTTCACCCATCTTGTTGCTGAGCTGGGCCAGCTTCTCGAGCCGGTACTGGACCAGTCCGCGACCGCTGCCGCGATCGTGCTGTTCACCGTGCTCGTACGGCTCGCCCTGCACCCGCTGAGCCGGGCCGCCTTCCGCGGGGCCACCCCGGCGGCGGGGTGCCTGCCGTTGCTGCTGCAGCTGCCGGTGTTCTTCGTGATGTACCAGGCGTTCTCCTCGGCGAAGGTCGGCGGCGAGGCCAACGAGTTGCTCGGGCACCGGCTCTTCGCCGCGCCGCTGGGCTCCCGGTGGACGGAGGCGTTGGGGGAGGGCGGCCCGTTCGGGGCGCAGGGGCTGGTGTTCCTCGGACTGTTCGGGGCGATCGCGGTGGTCGCCGCGTGGAGTGCGGTGCGGGGCCGCAAGGCGGCGGCCGTGGCCGCGGCTGCGGCCGCCGCTGCCTCCGCGGCGACGCCGGCCGGCCGCGGCAAGGCCACACCGGGGGCCGCGAAGGGCAGGCCGGGTGCCCAGCCGAGTGTCAAGGCGGCTGCCAAGGCGGCTGCCAAGGCGGGCGCCAAGCCGGGTGCCAAGGCCGGGGTCGTGGCCGAGGTGAGTGCCGAGCAGCAGGAGGTCATGCGCAAGCTGGGCGGCGTACTGCCCCTGCTGTCGTTCGGGACGCTGATCACGGCTGCCGTGGTGCCGCTGGCCGCCGGGCTGTACCTGCTGACCACCACCGCGTGGTCGGTGGCGGAGCGGATCTGGCTGCAGTACCGCAAAGAGCGGGCCGAGTGCGCGGAGAAGGCTGCCGAGCAGACGGAACAGGTGGAACAGATGGCGTAGGCCGAGCAGGGGCGCAGCCGGTGGAGCGGTGCGTTCCAGTCCGTGAACAGGGTCTTGCGGATCGGGCGGCCATCTTGGAGGATCAACCAATCCTCCGATGGCCGCAACCCATCGGCCGGCCCGGGGCACGCCCATGGGCCGACCACCCACGACCACGGGAGAATGCCCATGAAGCTGCTGCGTGTCGGACCCCTCGGGTCGGAACGCCCCGCGCTGCTCGACCAGGACGGGACCCTGCGTGACCTGTCCGGCCTGATCACGGATGTGGACGGCGGCCTCCTGGCCGACGACTCCGTGCTGTCCCGGGTACGGGACGCGGCCGAGTCCGGTGAGCTTCCGGTTCTGGGCGCCGAAGGGCTGCGGATCGGTGCGCCGGTCGGCCGCATCGGCAAGGTCGTGGGCATCGGCCTGAACTACTTCGGGCACGCGGCCGAGATCGGCGCGGAGCCGCCGGCCGAGCCGATCCTGTTCCTGAAGGCCGCGGACACCGTGGTCGGCCCCGACGACACCGTGCTCATCCCCCGCGGCAGCGTGAAGACCGACTGGGAGGCCGAGCTCGGCGTCGTCATCGGCAGCACCGCCCGCTACCTGTCCTCCGCCGAGGAGGGCCTCGCGCACGTCGGCGGCTACGTTCTGGTCAACGACGTCTCGGAGCGCGAGTTCCAGATCGAGCGCGGCGGCACCTGGGACAAGGGCAAGAACTGCGAGACCTTCACCCCGCTCGGCCCCTGGCTGGTCACCGCCGACGAGGTCCCGGACCCGCAGGTCCTGGACGTGAAGCTGTGGGTCAACGGGGAGCTGAAGCAGGACGGCAACACCTCGGACCAGATCTTCCCGGTCGGCGAGGTCGTCCGGTACCTGAGCCAGTTCATGACCCTCTACCCCGGCGACGTCATCGTGACCGGTACGCCGGGCGGCGTGGCCATGGGCCAGCCGGAGCCGAAGCCGTACCTGCGGGCCGGTGACGTCGTGGAGGTGGCGATCGAGGGCCTGGGCCGTCAGCGCCAGGAGTTCAAGGGCGCCTAGGAACACCCGAAAGGGGGGGGGCGGGACTGCCATCGGCAGCCCCGCCCCCCTCTTTTTGCCTGCGTGCTTTCGGTGCCCCCAGCCGCCCAGCCGCTCAGCCCTCGGCCGGAATGCGGTGCCGGCGCCCGGCCGGCGCCAGCCTGGCGCCCGCGGTTGCATTTCCCTGCGAATCAGACATCTGTGGCGGGAATCTCCACCACCACGCCCTCCGCGGACGACCTGCGGGCCGCCTCCAGTACGTCGAGGCAGTGCGCGGCCTCGTGGGCCGTGACCGGGGCGGGTCCGCCCGTGCGCAGGGCGGCCGCCACCGCCGCGTAGTACGCCGGGTAGTCGCCCGGCTCGGTCGGCAACGGGGTTCCGCCGCCGGTCAGCGGGGACTCCCCGGAGCC
>NZ_JARAYQ010000037.1:0-42370 GCF_033794505.1 Streptomyces sp. MB09-01
GCGCCGGTCCTCTCCAGATCCCCCATGCCGTGCCCCTCCCCCGTACGCCTTCGATCAACGGCTTTCAGCCTGCCACGGGGCACTGACAAGCCCGACGACGCCCCCCTCAGGGGCTGTCCGGGGGCGTCCGGTCCTCACGACACGGGACGGGAGTCCTCCCACATCGACTCGAACTCCTCCCGGTAGGTCGCGAACAGCCCGTGGTCCGCGTCCTTCGGCACTCCCCGCCCGCCGCCCCGCAGGACCAGGACGGGGGATTCCATCCCGCGCGCCCGCCGCAGGTACGACTGGACCACCGCAATGCCCGACGAGTTACCCTCCACCAGGTAGGCGGTGAAGCGCGGGGTCTCGTCGAAGACGTGGATCTCGAAGCGCGAGGGATCCCGCAGGCCCGCCCGGACCCGACGGACGTGGAGGATGTTCATCTCCACCGAGCGGCTCAGCTCGCCCTTGCGCAGCCCCAGCTCCCGCTCGCGCCGCTTGACGGCGCTGCTCGCCGGGTTCAGGAACAGCAGCCGCACCCGGCAGCCGGCCTCCGTGAGCCGGACGAGTCTTCGGCCCGAGAAGTTCTGCACCAGCAGGTTGAGCCCTATGCCGATGGCGTCGAGCCGCCGCGCTCCCCCGAAGAGGTCCTCCGCGGGGAGCTGGCGCTGCAGGCGCACCCGGTCCGGGTGGACCGAGATGACGTCGGCGTACCGGTCGCCCACCAGGTCCTCGACGGCGTCGATCGGCAGCCGGTCCGCCGACGGGCTGCCGGCGCCGCCGCCCAGGACCTCCAGGAGGCGCGCCGAGGCCCGTTCCGCCTGTTCCAGCACGGGCCGTGACAGCGCCCGGTTGCGGGAGACGACGTTGCGGGTGACCTCCAGCTCGTCCAGGGCCAGCTCGATCTCGCGCCGGTCGTCGAAGTACGGTTCGAAGCACGGCCAGTGCTGGACCATCAGCTCCCGCAGCTGGGGCAGGGTCAGGAAGCTCAGCACGTTGTCGTCGGCCGAGTCGAGCAGGTAGCCCTTGCGCCGGCTGACCTCGCGCACGGCCACGGCCCGCTGCACCCACTCCTGCCCGGCGGGCCCGGCGGCCGCGACGACCCAGTCGTCCCCGCCGTGCACCGGCTCGTAGATCGGCCGGAGCACCGCCCCGACGACCGAGCGCAGCCGCTGTTCGATCAGGTTGAGCCAGATGTAGGCCCGGCCGGCCCGCTGGGCCCGGGTGCGGACCTCGCTCCAGGCATCCGCGCCCCAGTCCAGTTCGGCGCCGGCGGATCCCGGCCCACCCGCGCTCCCGGCCTCCGCCGGTCCGCCCGCCAGGGAGACCGCTCCGGCCGCGATCCCCGCCGGTGCCCCGCCGGGGACACCACCTGGGGCGTCCGCCGGGCCACCCTCGTGACTGCTGTCACCAGGGGGCAGCTCCAGACCTCCCGAGCTCACCCGTGCACCGCCTTCTGCGTCTGGACGCCCGTCTCCAGTGATCACGGAAGGGTACTCCGCGCGCGCGGCCCGGTGCAGCCCGATGGTCCCCGCAACGGTCGTCCGTTGACCCATTATCGGATGCGCAGACAGTCCGCTGACCCGCATATCAGCTCTGCGGGTCACCCGGTAGGACCCCTCCCAAGTCCGCGCGTGGGGGCCCTCTTTCGGGGAAGATCGGAACAGTGACGTGGTCCACGCCGGATCAGCCGGGACATCCGACAACGCGGGAAGAGTCGTTATCTATGCAGGTCTGGCCTGGACAGGCGTATCCGCTCGGCGCCACTTACGACGGCGCCGGCACCAACTTCGCGGTCTACTCCGAGGCCGCCCGACGCATCGAGCTGTGCCTCCTCCACGACGACGGTTCGGAGTCCGCCGTGGAACTGCGCGAGACGGACGCCTTCGTCCGCCACGCGTACCTGCCCGGCGTCATGCCGGGCCAGCGCTACGGTTTCCGCGTGCACGGCCCGTACGAGCCCGAGCGCGGCCGGCGCTGCAACGCGGCGAAACTGCTGCTGGACCCGTACGCGCGGGCCATCAGCGGCCGCGTGACGTGGGGCGAGGCGGTGTACGGCTACCACTTCGGCCGGCCCGACTCGCGCAACGACCTGGACTCCGCCCCGCACACCATGAGCTCGGTCGTGGTGAACCCGTACTTCGACTGGGCCAACGACCGGCCGCCGCGCCACGAGTACCACCACACCGTGCTGTACGAGGCCCACGTCAAGGGTTTGACGATGCGTCACCCCGACCTGCCGGAGGAGCTGCGCGGCACGTACGGGGCGCTCGCGCACCCGGCTGTCATCGGCCACCTCGCCAAGCTCGGCGTGACGGCGCTGGAGCTGATGCCGGTGCACCAGTTCGTCAACGACCACCGGCTGGTCAACGACGGGCTGAGCAACTACTGGGGCTACAACACGATCGGCTTCTTCGCCCCGCACAACGGCTACGCCTCGGGCGACCGCGGCCAGCAGGTGCTGGAGTTCAAGTCGGCCGTCCGGGCCCTGCACGAGGCGGGGATCGAGGTGATCCTCGACGTGGTCTACAACCACACCGCGGAGGGCAACCACCTGGGCCCGACGCTGTCCTTCCGCGGGCTCGACAACGCCTCGTACTACCGGCTGGCGGACGATCCGCGGCACTACATGGACACCACCGGCACGGGGAACTCGCTGCTGATGCGCTCCCCGCACGTGCTCCAGCTGATCATGGACTCGCTGCGCTACTGGGTGACCGAGATGCACGTGGACGGCTTCCGCTTCGACCTGGCGGCGACGCTGGCCCGCCAGTTCCACGAGGTGGACCGGCTGTCCTCGTTCTTCGACCTGGTCCAGCAGGATCCGGTGGTCAGCCAGGTGAAGCTGATCGCGGAGCCCTGGGACCTGGGCGAGGGCGGCTACCAGGTGGGCAACTTCCCGCCGCTGTGGACCGAGTGGAACGGCAAGTACCGGGACACCGTACGGGACCTCTGGCGCGGGCAGCCGCGCACGCTCGCGGAGTTCGCCGGGCGGCTGACCGGCTCCTCGGACCTGTACCAGGACGACGGGCGGCGGCCGCTGGCGTCGATCAACTTCACGACCTGCCACGACGGTTTCACCCTGAACGACCTGGTCTCGTACAACGAGAAGCACAACGAGGCCAACAGGGAGGGCAACCGGGACGGCGAGACCCACAACCGGTCCTGGAACTGCGGGGTGGAGGGGCCGAGCGAGGATCCGGAGGTCGTGGAGCTGCGCGAGCGGCAGATGCGCAACTTCACGGCCACCCTGATGCTGTCGCAGGGGGTGCCGATGCTCAGCCACGGCGACGAGTTCGGCCGCACCCAGAGCGGCAACAACAACGCGTACTGCCAGGACAACGAGTTGTCGTGGGTGCGCTGGCCGGAGCCGGGCAAACCGTCGCCGTCGCTGCTGGAGTTCACCCGGCGGATGGTGTGGCTGCGCCGCGACCACCCGGTCTTCCGGCGGCGCCGGTTCTTCCACGGCCGTCCGGTGGAGGGAACGCACGACGAGCTCTCCGACATCGCCTGGTTCACCCCGCACGGAGAGGTGATGCGGGCGCGCGACTGGCAGGCGCAGCACGCGCGGGCGCTGACCGTCTTCCTCAACGGGGAGGCGATCTCCGAGCCGGGCACCCGCGGGGAGCGGATCACCGACGACTCGTTCCTGCTGATGTTCAACGCGGGTGCGGACCCGCAGGACTTCACCATCCCCGCGGGGCACGGCGCGCAGTGGCACCTGGTGGTGGACACGGCGCGGGCGGACGTGCTGCCACCCGGCACCGGGCCGCAGTACGCGGCCGGCGACCGGGTGGCGCTGACGGGGCGGAGCCTGGTGGTGCTTCAGCGTCCGGCGTAGGCGGCGCCGTTCTCGCCGGGCACCGGCGAGGCGGCCCGCGGGCCGGGAGCGAAGGCGGCGGTGTGCGGACGGGCGGCGGGCACCCGGGTGACGAGGGCGAGCGTCAGGCAGAGGGCGGCGGCCCCGACGGCCACGGCGAAGGCCCCGGCGGGGCCGTACCACTCGGCGAGGCGCCCGCAGACGACGAGCGCGGTGGCCTGCCCGGCCACCAGGCAGCTGGCGGCGAAGGCCATCGACGTGGAGAGCCGGGCCGGTTCCACGGCCCGCTCGGTGAGGGCGAACGCGGTGATCAGGTGGGGCGCGTAGGCCGCCCCGAGCACGGTGACGACGGCGTACAGCGGCCACAGGCCGTCGGTGAACAGCAGCGGCACCGAGAGCACCAGGGCCGCTGCGGTCGCCACCCGCCAGCGCAGCCGCAGTCCGAAGCGGGCGGGCAGCGCGCCGAGCGAGAGGCCGACGGCGGCGCTGACGACGCCCATCGCGGAGTAGACGACGGCGGCTTGGTCGGGGACGCCCAGCCGGATCGTCAGTGCGGTGATGCCGGCCTGACAGGCGCCGAACATCGCGCCCTGGAGGGCGAGGGAGCCGCGTACGGCGTAGACCACGCCGGGCGGCCGGACCCGGCTGTCCGTACCGCGGTTGCGCGCCGGGGACCCGGCCGTGACGGCGGCGGTCGGGTGCAGGGCGTAGACGGTGCCGAAGACGGCGACGAGGCCGGCCGCGCCGCCGAGGGCGACCGCCGGGTGCGCGAGGAGCGCGGCGAGCCCGACCAGGGCGGGACCGAAGACGAAGGAGACCTCGTCCAGGGTGCCTTCGAGGGCGTGGACGGCGCCCACGACGCTCTCGTCGGACTCGGCCCGGCGGGCCAGGGCCACGGAGCGGGTCCGGGCGAGCGGCCCGATCATCGGTACGGAGGCGCCGGTGAGGGCGCCGATCGCGGCGAGCGGCACGGTGGCCAGATGGGTGAGGGCACCCGTGACCAGGGCGGCGGTCGCCACCGCGTTGACGGCGGCGGCGGTCAGGACGACGGAGCGCTGCCCGTGCCGGTCGGCGAGCCAGCCGAGGACGGGTCCGAAGAGGACCTGGCCGAGGGAGAGGGCGCCGCCGACCACGCCGGCGGTCGCGAGCGAGCCGCTGGTCTGGGCGACCAGCAGGAAGCTTCCGAACTGGGACATCGCGACGGGCAGTCGGGCGAGGAAAGAGACGAGCGGAAGTAGGGGCCCGGTCAGGGCGATGACGTTTCGATAGGTGTTGACGGTTCCAACCACTTGATCGACATTAACCCGGTGCAGTCACTCGGATGCATTGGGTAATGGCACGGAATCCGGCAGGTTGGGTACGTACGTTCTCATGAGCCAGCC
The DNA here is from genome assembly GCF_033794505.1 of Streptomyces sp. MB09-01. Classification (NCBI taxonomy): domain Bacteria; kingdom Bacillati; phylum Actinomycetota; class Actinomycetes; order Kitasatosporales; family Streptomycetaceae; genus Streptomyces; species Streptomyces sp. MB09-01. The sequence continues at coordinate 5,185 of NZ_JARAYQ010000037.1, forward strand.
GCTACCGGTCACCGAATCGGAATCTGACGTTCCGACGCCCGTCGCTCCGGCGTCGACCTACCGTCTCCAGCTGCGTCCGGAGTTCCCCTTCGCGGCGGCCGAGGCAGCCGTACCGTACATCGCCTCGCTCGGCGTGTCACACCTGCACCTCTCCCCCGTCCTGGAGGCGGTACCCGGCTCCGCGCACGGGTACGACGTCACCGACCACTCCCGCGTACGGGCCGAGCTCGGCGGCGAGCCGGGCCTGCGCACCCTGGCCCGGGCCGCCCGGGAGCACGGGCTCGGCCTGGTCCTCGACATCGTGCCCAACCACATGGCGGTGCCGACGCCGCTGCGGCTGAACCGGCCCCTGTGGGAGGTGCTGCGGGACGGACCCGGCTCGCCGTACGCCCGCTGGTTCGACATCGACTGGGAGGCCGGCGGCGGGCAGGTGCTGCTGCCGGTGCTCGCCGGGCCGGTGGAGTCCTGCGAGCTGACGGCCGACGGCGACGTACTGCGCTACGGCGAGCAGGAGTTCCCGCTGCGGGAGGGGACCGCCGGGCTGCCGCTGCCCGAGCTGCTCGCCGCCCAGTGGTACCGGCCCGCCTGGTGGCGGGAGGCCCGGACCTCGCTGAACTACCGCCGCTTCTTCACCATTTCGGACCTGATCGGGGTCCGCGTGGAGGAACCGGAGGTGTTCACCGCCACCCACGCGAAGGTGCTGGAGCTGCTCCGGGACGGGGTCGCGCAGGGACTGCGGATCGACCACGTGGACGGCCTGGCGGACCCGGAGGAGTACCTGAGGCGGCTGCGGGCGGCGGCCGGGGACGACTGCTGGGTGGTCGTCGAGAAGATCCTCGCCCGCCACGAGCGGCTGCCGCCCGCGTGGCCGGTGGCGGGGACCACCGGGTACGACGCGCTGCACCGGGTGGACGGGGTGTTCACCGACCCGGCGGGGGCCGCGGAGCTGGCGGCCCGGTACGGGCGGTCCACCGGGCTGCCGCAGTGGCCGCAGGCGTCCCAGGCGTGCGCACGGGAGGTCCTCACCGGCGACCTGGCCGCCGAACTACGGGCGCTGGAGCGCCAGTCCGGCCCCGAACTGGCGCAAGCCGTACGGGAGTTGCTGATCGCCTTTCCCGTCTACCGGCCCTATCCCGGCGAGCCGGAGCTGCCGCCGCAGGCACTGGAGCAGGCGGCCGCGGTGGCCGGTGCCGGCCCGGTGGCCGCCGTACGGGAACTGCTGCTGCGCGAGCCGGCGTTCGCCGCCCGCTTCGCGCAGACCTCGGCGGCGCTGCGCGCCAAGTCCCTCGAGGACAGGGCCTTCTACCGGTACGCGCCGCTACTGTCGGCCACCGAGGTCGGCGGGGAGCCCGGCCAACCGGCGGTGTCGGCCGAGGAGTTCCACGCGTACTGCACCGCCCAGGACCTGGAGTGGCCCGCGGCCGGGACCGTGCTGTCCACGCACGACACCAAGCGCAGCGCGGACGTCCGGGCCCGGATCGCGACCCTGTCGCAGGCACCGGAACTGATGGGCCGTCCCGCCGGAGCCGACCCCCAGCTGGCATGGGTGGCCCGGCAGACCGCACTCGGACTCGGCCCGGTCCCCGACGCCGCTCCCCGGCTGTCCGAGGCCCTGCTCAAGGCGGTCCGCGAGGCCGCCCTGCGCACCAGCTGGACCGAGCCGGACGAGGACTACGAGGCGGGCGTGGCCGGGTACGTCCGGGACCCCCACGACCTCCCGGCGGAGCTGGCGGAGGCCGCCCGCGCCAACCTCCTCGGCATGGCACTGCTGCACCTGGCGATGCCGGGGGTCCCGGAGGTCTACCAGGGCGCCGAGACGGAGTACCGGGCCCTCGTCGACCCCGACAACCGGCGTCCGGCCCACTTCCCCCGCCGGGAGCTGGCCCGGCTGGACGCGGGGGCCGCCCCGGACGGGCCCGCCGAGGAGAAGCTGGCCCTGACGGCCGCCGTGCTGCGGCTGCGCCGGGACCGGCCGGAGCTCTTCCGGGGCTACGCCCCCGTCCCGGCCCTGGGCCCGGCGGCCGGCCACCTGGTCGCGTTCACCCGGGCCCCGGGGCTGCTGGTGGCGGCCACCCGGCTGTCCCACCGGCTGGCCGCGTCCGGCGGCTGGCGCGGCACTCGGCTCCCCCTGCCGCCCGGCACGTGGATCCCCGTCCTCCCGCCGCACCCCGGCCCGGACCTCCCCGTCGCGCACAGCGGTTCGGCCGAAGTGAGCGACCTGCTGGACGGCCGCCCGGTGGGCGTCTGGCTCCGCCGGTGATCCCCCGGTGAAGACCGGCGGGTGCTCCGGGAGCGGTACCGGCCGGACCGGTCCCGCCGCTCAGGCCGGCCGGGCGCTCGCGGCCGGAGCTGCCGTGGCCCGGGCCCCGAACAGTTCCGCGAAGGCCTCCGCCGCGCCGGTCAGCGGGACCCTGGAGAAGACCGCCAGGGACCGGTGCCACGGCGGGTCGAGGGAGAGCAGGACGCAGTCCTCGCCGAGGGCGCCCCGGACCATGTGGGCCGGGGCCATGACGACACCCACCCCGGCGGCCGCCATCCGTACGGCCGTCGAGGTGTGCTCCGTACGGAGCACCGTGCGCGGGGTGAAGCCGAGCGCGCCGCACGCCCGGTCCAGTACGAGGACGCCGTCGACCAGCGGTTCCATCGCGCAGCGGATCCAGTCGCGGTCGGCGAGCTCGGCGAGGCGGACGGCTCCACGCCCGGCCAGCGGATCGTCGAAGGGGACGACGATGACCAGCTCCTCGCGGCCGATCCGCAGCAGCGGTCCCATCCACTCCGCGGGCTCCGGTCCCACCGCGAGGTCGGCGACGCCCCGCTCCAGCTGCTCCTCGAGCGCATCGGTGGAACCGTACTCCCGCACAACCAGCGACACCCCCGGGTGCAGCGCCCGCCAGCGGGCGGCGATGCCCGGCAGCAGTCCGACGGCCACGGCGTGCACGGTGGCGATGTGCAGTTCGCCGCCCGCCACACCGGCGGCGGCGCGGGCCGCCCGCTCGGCCTGGCGGGCGCTGCGGACGGCGAGCTGCGCGTGCGGAAGGAAGGCGCGGCCCATGGGGGTGAGCCGGACGCCGCGCGGCATGCGCTCCAGCAGGGCGCCGCCGACGGACCGCTCGAGGGCCTTGACCTGGTGGGACAGGGCGGGCTGGGTGACGTGCAGGGAATCCGCGGCGCGGGTGAAGGAGGACTCCTCCACGACGGCGAGGAAGTACTCCATCTGGCGCAGGCTCATGAGCCGGAAGCATAAAGAGCGTGCATGGCACTCAGAAGATCATTTCCTTGGACGTGGCGCAACGGCCCGTCCAGGCTGGCCACATGACCAACGACGTGACCAACGACAGCACCAGCACCGTGGACGTGATCGTGATCGGTGGCGGCACCGGCGGATACAGCACCGCCCTGCGTGCCTCGGCCCTCGGCCTGACCGTCCTGCTCGCCGAACGCGACAAGGTGGGCGGGACCTGCCTGCACCGCGGCTGCATCCCCAGCAAGGCCATGCTGCACGCCGCCGAGCTCGTCGACGGCATAGCCGAGGCGCGCGAGCGCTGGGGGGTCCGGGCGAGCGTGGAGTCGGTCGACTGGTCGGCCCTGACCGCCACCCGGGACGACATCGTCTCCCGCAACCACAAGGGCGTGGAGGGGCATTTGGAGCATGCCGGGGTGCGGGTGGTGCGCAGCGGGGCGCGGTTGACCGGTCCGCGCTCCGTCCGTACCGAGGACGGGCGGGAGTTCACCGCGACCCGGGGGATCGTCCTGGCCACCGGGTCCCGGCCGCGGGTGCTGCCGGGGCTGGTGCCCGACGGGGCCACGGTGGTCACCAGCGACGACGCGCTGTTCGCCCCCGGGCTGCCGGCTTCGGTCCTGGTGCTGGGCGGCGGGGCGATCGGAGTGGAGTACGCGTCCTTCCACCGTTCCATGGGGGCCGAGGTGACCCTGGTCGAGGCGGCGGAGCGGCTGGTCCCGCTGGAGGACGCGGACGTCTCCCGGCATCTGGCGCGGGGCCTGAAGAAGCGCGGCATCGACGTGCAGACCGGGGCCCGGCTGGAGGGGGCCACCGTGGCGGGCGGCATCGTGAAGGCCACGGTGCGCACCGCGCGCGGGGAGCTGCGCGGGCTGACGGCCGAGCGGCTGCTGGTGGCGGTCGGGCGGGTCCCGGTCACCGACGGGCTGGACCTCGCGGCGGCCGGACTGGCCACCGACGAGCGGGGGTTCGTGGCGCCGGCCGACTGGTCCCGGCTGGAGACCGCCGTCCCGGGCATCCACGTGGTGGGCGACCTGCTGCCACCGCCCTCCCCCGGGCTGGCGCACGCCTCCTTCGCGGAGGGGCTGCTGGTCGCCGAGACCCTGGCCGCAGTGGCGAGCGCACCGGTGGACTACGCGGCGGTGCCGCGGGTGACGTACTCGGCGCCGCAGACCGCAGCCGTCGGGCTGACGGAGGCGCAGGCGCGCGAGGCGGCGTACGACGTGGTGGTGAACACGATGCCGCTGACCGCCGTGGCGAAGGGCATGGTGCACGGGCAGGGCGGCACGGTGAAGGTCGTCGCGGAGCGGGGCGGGCGGGTGCTCGGCGTGCACCTGGTGGGGCCGCACGTGTCGGAGATGATCGCGGAGAGCCAGCTGATCGTGGGCTGGGACGCCGAGCCGTCCGACGTGGCCCGCCACATCCACGCCCACCCGACCCTCTCGGAGGCCGTGGGCGAAGCCTTCCTCAGCCTGGCGGGCCGCGGTCTGCACCAGCAGTAGGCCCAAGCTCCGCCCGGGTCCCTGGGGCGCCGCCCCGGACCCCGCGGCTCAAACACCGGCGGGGCCGGAAAATCCAGGCCGGGGGGCCGGGAACTGCGGGGCCTGCGGAGCAGTAGGCGGCGGGCCCGGCGGGCATGGCATCACTTGTGACTCTCCTCCGTGACATGTGTTACCCCACGCCGCGCGAACTCGGGCTGGCCGCCCGCGCTCTGGCGGACGAACACCCCGGCGAGGTCCGGCTCCGCCAGGCCGGCACCTCCCGGGCCGGGCAGCCGCTCTGGGTCCTGTCCGTCGCAGCCGTCGGCCCGGTCACCCGCACCGGCACCAGCACCAGCACCGCCACCCGCAACGTCCTCGTCGTCGCCGGGGCGCACGCCAACGAGCCGGTCGGCGGCGCCACCGCCCTCTCGCTCGCCCGGCGCCTCCTGCACGAGCCCGCGCCGCGGGCCGGCTGCGGCTGGCACTTCCTGCTCTGCGCGGACCCGGACGGTGCGGACCTGCACCGCACGCCCCGCCCGTACTCGCTCCTGGACTACCACCGGAGCTTCTTCCGGCCGCCCGGCCCCGAACAGCCCGAGTGGGCGCCGTCTTTACTGCCCCCGGACCGGCTGCCGCCCGAGACCCTGGCACTGACCGCGCTCATCGACGAGCTGCGCCCCGTGCTCCAGGTCTCGCTGCACGCCACCGATCTCGGCGGCTCCTGGGTCCAGCTCACCCGGGACATACCGGGTCTCGCCGAGCCGTTCGCCAAATCGGCCGCCGAGCTGCACATCCCGGTGGAGAACGGGGCCTCGGACGCCGCCGGCTGGCCCTCCCCCGGCCCCGGGATCTTCGTGATCCCGCAGCCGGGGAGCGAGGCCGCCGGAGCCTTCCACCCGGAGGACACCCGGCTCAGCACCTGGTACCACGCCCACCGGTACGCCGGCACCACCGCGATCGTCGAAGTCCCCATGTGGGCCTCCGACCTGGTCGACGATCCGGCTCCGCACCCCGACCCGCGCCGTGCCCTGCGGATGCTGGCCGGGCGCCTCACGACGGACGCCGCGCTCGTCTCCGGAGTGCGGGACCTGATCCGGCCGGGTCCGCCGCCGTACGAGGACCGGGCCGCGGCTGCACTGCTGCGCGCCGTGGACTGGACGCTCGTGCTGATCCCCCGCATCGCCGTCGAGTGGACCGGCGCCGGGGCCCCCACGGAGGCCACGGCCGCGTACATCGCCAGCATCGACGCCTTCGGGCGGCGGCTGTCGCTGCGCGCCGCCGCGATGCTGCTGCGGGTGCTGCGCGCGCAGGGGCATCCGGCGGCCCCCGGGCTGGACCGGCTGGTCACCGGGTGGTGCGAGGACTTCGCGGCCCGCTTCGGGGCCCGCTGGGTCCCGGTGGCCACCCAGGTGGAACACCAGTCCCGGACCGTCCTGGCCACCTACGAGCGCCTCCTGGCCGCCTACCGGTCCCCCTAGGGAGGTCGGGCCGTCAGGCGGTGGGCTCCACGGGCAGGGCGTACCGGCGCTTCGGGAAGCCGGTGGCACCGAGCCGGTCGTAGAAGCGGATCGCGCCCTCGTTCCAGTCGGGGGTCTGCCACTGGACCTGTTCGAGGCCGAGCTCGCGGGCCAGTTCCCGCACCCCGTCCACGAGGGCGGCGCCGAGGCCGTTGCCGCGCGCCTCCTGCGCCAGGTAGAGGCAGTCCATGTGGAGGTAGTGCCGGGCGTCCCAGAACGCGAACTCGGCGGAGCAGGCGGCGTATCCGGCGACCGTGCCGTCCGGGGTCTCGGCGAGCAGCACCCACAGCCGGGCGTCCTCGGCGAACAGCTGCGGGCCGAGCCGCCCGGCGAGGTCCGGCGGGCGCGGCGCCGACCTCTCGTACGCGACGTGCTCGTGGACGAGCTCGACCAGGCGGGGGAGGTCCCCGACGCGTGCGCGGCGGATGACGGGCGTGTGTTCCATGCCGCCATCCTGCGCGGTGGCTCCCGCCGGCGGTCCGGCGGGTCCCGGTCCCGCGGGCCCCTCCGCGGGACTGGCTCGCGGGATCAGCTCGCGGAGAGCCGGAAGGTCATCTTCCCGAAGCTGACCTGGTCCCCGGCGCGGACCACCGCGGAGCCGGTCACCCGCCGCCCGTTGACCGAGGTCCCGTTGGTGGAGCCGAGGTCCTTGAGCACCCACGTCCCGTCGCGCAGGCTCAGCTCCGCGTGCGCCCGGGAGACGGTCTCGTGGCTGAGCCGCAGTCCGTTCCCGGGATCGCGGCCGATCCGCAGGACGGCCGCGCTCGGATGCGGGAGCAGCAGCTTGGGCAGTCTCTCGGCGGCCCAGGCGTGCCGGATGCCGACGGACACGGCCGAGACCCGGCCGACCCAGCCGAACAGCCGACGGGTCCACGGGCTTTCGGCGGCGTCCCGGGTCTGGAGGTCGGCCGTGAGGACGGCGAGGTCCTCCGAGCGGCGGGCTACCAGGGCGAGTTCCATCCGGCGCAGAAAGGTGTCGTGGGACAGCTTGCCGAGGGCAGCGCCCTCTCTGAGCTGGCCCAGCGCCCGGTCGCGCTCGGCGTCGGACAGCCGCGGCGCGGGGAAGGCGGGGATCTCGAAACTCGACGTCACAGGGTGATTGTCCGCCCGTCGGGGCCGGAGTGTCCAGAACTCCCCCGCCACGCCCGGAATGATGGGCAGGATACGCATGCCGGCCACCGCCGCTGACGAGGGGACCGTCCGTTGCAGTTCGAGGTGTGGGCACCGCAGACAGGTCATGTCGCCATGCGACTCGACGGGGCGACGTACGCGATGGAGCGCGATCCGGACCGGGCCGGCTGGTGGACCGCGCAGGCCCCGGCCGGCGAAGGGAGCCGCTACGGGTTCCTGTTGGACGGCGACACGCTCCCCCGGCCCGATCCGCGCGGGCGGCGGCTGCCGGAGGGCCCCGACGGGCTGTCGGCCGTGGTCGACTTCGAGGCCCTGGTCCAGGCCGTGGCGCCGCCGGTCCCGCCGCCGCACACCCGGCTCCAGGACGCGGTCCTGTACGAGCTGCACATCGGCACCTTCACGCCCGAGGGCACCTTCGACGCCGCCGCCGCCCGCCTCGGGCACCTCACCGCCCTCGGCGTGACGCACGTGGAGCTGATGCCGGTCTGCCCCTTCCCCGGCCGGCACGGCTGGGGGTACGACGGGGTGGCGCCCTGGGCCGTGCACGAGCCGTACGGCGGCCCGGCCGGGCTGGTCCGGTTCGTGGAGGCGGCCCACGCCGCCGGGCTGGGCGTGGTGCTGGACGTGGTCCACAACCATCTCGGCCCCTCCGGCAACCACCTGCCCGCCTTCGGCCCGTACTTCACCGACACCCACCACACGCCCTGGGGCGCGGCGGTGAACCTGGACGCGCCCGGCTCCGACGAGGTGCGCGCGTACCTCGTGGGCAGCGCGCTGGCCTGGCTGCGCGACTACGGGATCGACGGGCTGCGGCTCGACGCCGTGCACGCGCTCGCGGACGGGCGGGCGCTGACCTTCCTGGAGGAACTGTCCGAGGCCGTCGACGGGCTGGCCGCGGACACCGGCCGGCCGCTGTTCCTCATCGCCGAGTCCGACCGGTGCGACCCGCGCACCACCACCCCGCGCTCCGCCGGCGGCCTCGGCCTGCACGCCCAGTGGAACGACGACTTCCACCACGCCCTGCACTGTGCGCTGACCGGTGAATCCCAGGCGTACTACGCGGACTTCGCCGAGGGACCGCTGGCCGCCCTCGCCAAGACCCTGACCCGGGCCTTCTTCCACGACGGTACCTGGTCCGGCTTCCGCGGCCGCACCCACGGCCGGCCGGTGGACCGCCGCCGGACCCCCGCCCACCGCTTCCTCGGCTACACCCAGACCCACGACCAGATCGGCAACCGCGCCCTCGGCGACCGGCTCTCGGCCTCCCTCTCCCCCGGTCTGCTGGCGTGCGCCGCGACGGTGGCGCTGACCGGCCCGTTCGTGCCGATGCTGTTCATGGGCGAGGAGTGGGGGGCGCGCACACCGTGGCAGTACTTCACCGACCACCCCGACCCGGAGCTGGCCGAGGCCGTACGGACCGGCAGGCGCCGGGAGTTCGCGGCGCACGGCTGGAAGGCCGAAGAGGTCCCCGACCCACAGGACCCGGCGACCCGCGACCGCTCCTGCCTGGACTGGTCGGAGCCCGAACAGGCCGTCCACGCCCGCCTGCTGGAGTGGTACCGCACCCTGGTCCAGCTCCGCCGCAGCCACCCGGACCTGCGCGACCCGGACCTGGCGGCGGTCAGGGTCGCCCACGACGAGGAGCGCCGCTGGATCACCTTCCGGCGGGGGGACGTACGGGTGGCCGCGAACCTCTCCCCGGAACCGGTCACGATCGCGCTGGGCCGCAACGGGGTGCGGGTGCTGGCCGCCTGGGAGCCCCTCGAACACCCGGGCCCCGACGGCCGGATCCACGTACCCGGCGAATCGGCGGTCGTGCTGGGGCCGTGAGGCCGCGGCCGCCGTGGCCCGCCGGGCATGCCTAGTCGACGACCGCCAGCTCGCGCGGGGCGTTGTTGAGGCGGCGCCCGCCCTCCTCGGTGACGGTCACGATGTCCTCGATGCGGACGCCGAACCGGCCCGGCAGGTAGACGCCCGGCTCCACGGAGAAGCACATGCCGGGGACCAGGGGCTGCTCCTCGCCCTCGACCATGTACGGGGGCTCGTGGGTGGTGACGCCGATGCCGTGGCCGGTGCGGTGGATGAAGCGGTCCCCGTACCCGAACTCGGTGATCACCGCGCGGGCCGCCCGGTCCACCTCCTGGCAGGAGACCCCGGGGCGGACCGCCGCCACGCCGGCCTGCTGGGCCTCGCGGACGATGTCGTGGACCCGCTGCTCCTCGGCGGTGGGCTCGCCCACGTGGACGGTGCGGGAGATGTCGGAGCCGTAGCCGAACCGCAGGCCGCCGAAGTCGAGGACCACCATGTCGCCGCGGCGGATGACCCGGTCGCCGGCCTCGTGGTGCGGGTTGGCCCCGTTGGGGCCGGAGCCGACGACGGTGAAGTCGACCTGGGAGTGGCCGTGGGCGCGCAGCAGGGCGGCCAGGTCGGCGGCGACGTCCGTCTCCCGGCGGTCGGCGAAGGGGAGGTGGAGGATCTGCGCGTAGGCGGCGTCGGCGGCGGCTCCCGCCGCGGCGAGGCGCTCCAGTTCCCGTTCGTCCTTCACTGCGCGCAGCATGGGCAGGCAGTCGGTGAGCGGCGCGTAGGAGGTCTGCGGCAACTCCCGCTGGAGGCCGAGGAGATGGAGCGCCCAGGTGTTGTCGCTGACCCCGAACCGCCCGGTGGGCCCCAGCAGCGGTGCGGTCACGGCGTACGGGTTCTTCCCGTCGGCCCAGTCCCGCAGGGTCAGCGCGGCGGCGCCCGGGGCCTTGGCCGCGTCGGGGGCCTCCAGTGCGGGGGCGACGAGCACGGGGTCCTGCCCGGCGGCCAGCACGAGCAGGGTGAGCCGCTCGGTCTCGGCGGTGGGCCGGTATCCGGTGAGGTGCGTGAGGTCGGGCCCGGGGGCGATCAGCAGTCCGGCCAGTCCGGCGTCGGCGGCGGTCTGCGCGGCCGCGGCCATCCGGGCGGCGTAGTCGTCGGCCGTGAAGGGTGCCGGGTCTTGGGGTGCGGCGTCACGTGTCATACGGGTGATCCTGCCGTGAGCCGGGCGGCGAGGGCGACGGCCGCGCCGGTCGGGGTGCCGGGCGTGAGCAGTTCCGTACGGTGCACCAGGCGCGGGGCGGACAGCGGTACGGCGACCCCAGCGCGGGCGGCCTCGGCGACCCGGCGGGGCAGCAGTGCGAGGCCGTGCCCGGCCGCGGCGAGGGCGCAGAGGGCGTGCAGGTCGGTGCCGTCGTAGCGGACGGAGGCGCGGGCGGTGGTGAGCGGCAGGCCCACGCCGGGGGCGTCGAGCCAGCGCGCGTCGGCGAGGTCGTCCAGCCGGAGCGCCGTCCGTCCGGCGAAGGGGTGCCCGGCGGGCAGCAGCACGGCCAGCTCCTCCTCCGCCACCCCGGTCACGGTGAGGGGTGCCACGTCGGGCAGCCGCAGCGGGTCGCTGGGCGCGGCCGGGCCGTCGACGAGGCCGAGGTCGCAGCCCCCGGTGGCGACGGCCGCGGGCACCTCGGCCGGGGGCAGCACCTTCAGGGTGACTCCGGTGGCGGGCAGGGCCGCGAGCAGCCGGGGCCCGACGGCGAGCGGGGACGCGGCGAGGGTGACCCGGCCGGGGGGCGCGGCGGTCAGCCGCAGTACGTCGGCCCGTGCGGCGTCGAGCCGCAGCAGCAGCGGCCCGGCGTGCTCCAGCAGCCGCGCCCCGGCCGCGGTCGGCGCGACGGGCCGGCGGGTGAGCAGCTCGGCGCGCAGGTCCCCTTCGAGGGCGGCGATGTGCTGGGAGACGGCGGACTGGGTGTAGCCCAGCTCGCGGGCGGCGGCGGAGAAGGAGGAGAGCCGGGCCACGGCGACGAAGGTGCGGAGCAGGTGCGGGTCCATGGTCATCAGGATCACTGATGGACGGTGCAGGAACAATCGTTGGCGCTGAACGACCACCCGGCCGCAGGATGATCCACATGACCACCGCACAGACCGCACAGACCCCGCAGACCCCGCAGAACACGCGGACCACACCGGCGGCGCGGATCGCGCTCGTCGGCGACCGCTCCCCGCACGTGAAGTCCCACACCCGCATCCCGCTCCTCCTCGACGCCCTGGCCTCCCGCGACGGGCTCGTCCTCGACGCGTACTGGATCCCCACCGGCGACGCCGAGGCCGAGGCCGCCGCCGGGACCCTGGCCCGCTTCGACGCCGTGTGGGTGCTGCCGGGGAGCCCGTACGCGAGTGAGGCCGGGGCGCTGGCCGCGATCCGGGTCGCCCGCGAGGAGGGCATCCCCTTCCTCGGGACCTGCGGCGGCTTCCAGCACACCCTGCTGGAGTACGCCCGGACGGTCTGCGGGCTGACGGCCGCCGCGCACGCCGAGAACGACCCGGGGGCGGCGGACCCGCTGATCGCGCCGCTCGCCTGTTCGCTCGTCGGGCACGAGGGCCTCGTACGGGCCGAGCCCGGTTCGCTCGCCGAGGCCGCGCTCGGCGCGGAGCGGTCGATGGAGCGCTACCACTGCAACTACGGACCCGCGCCCCGGCACCTGCCGACGCTCACCGCCCACGGGCTGCGGCTGTCGGGGCACGACGAAGAGGGCAGGGCGCGCATCGCGGAGCTGCCCGGGCACCCGTTCTTCCTGGCCACGCTGTTCCAGCCGGAGCTGCACGGGGACGGGTCGCGGCCGCACCCGATCGTCCGGGCCCTCGCCGCGGCGGCCGTCGCGCACGTCGGCGGCCTCCCGGCCGGGGTGACGGCCCGGCTCGCCGCCACCCCGGCCGCCGGCCGCTCGGCGGGATAACGCGTCGCGGGACCACCCCGCAGATCGGCTATGCTGTGCATGCACGTCGAACGGGTGGTCCGCCGCCCTTCGTGGTGGGTGTAGCTCAGTTGGTAGAGCACCTGGTTGTGGTCCAGGTGGCCGCGGGTTCAAGTCCCGTCACTCACCCTGATCCCCGGGGTACGAGGTCTCCTCGTACCCCGGGGCTTTTTTGCGTCGGTGCCCCGCTCCGCGGCTGCGGCTATTCGCGCAGGAAGGCCTCGACCTCGGTGGCGAAGGCCACGGGGGCCTCGTGCGGCGGGTAGTGCCCGGCCCCAGGGAGGGTGCGGATGCGGCAGTTCGGGTACCAGACCTGCCAGGTGGCGCGCATCACGTCGGCGGTGAGCGCGAGGTCGTACTCACCGATCAGGACGAACACGGGCACCGTGTTGCCCTTGACGGCGTCGGACAGGTCCAGGGACTGCCAGCTCTCGAGGTAGTCGGCGAAGGCCTCCGGGCGGGAGACCTCCAGGGAGTGGGCGACCATCCGGTCGATCCAGCGCCGGCTCGCCCGGTTGCCGGTGACGAGGTCGAGGATGGCGCGCCGGTTCTCGGCGCTCTCGGCGGCGCCGAAGAAGAGGGCGTGGGTGGCGGCGTCCATCTCGTACGGCGCGGCCGGAACCGGATTGATCCCGACGAGCTTCTCGATCCGCTCGGGGGCGCGCACGAGGACCTGCTGGGCGGCCTTGCCGCCCATGGAGTGGCCGAGCAGGGAGAAGGTGTCCCAGCCGAGCTGGTCGGCGAGTTCGAGGACGTCGTCGGCGATCTCGGGGAGGGTGTGGCGGCCCGTCACGTCCCGGCGGTCGCCGTAGCCGCGGTAGTCGAGGAAGGCGTACGAGAACCCTGCGGGGTCCAGGTGGTCCAGCACCGAGCCCCAGTTGGCGGACGTGCCGAACCAGTCGTGCAGCACGATGACGCGAACGAGTCCGGTGCCGATCCTGCGGTGGGCGATGGCCATGCGTTCTCCCTCGGTGACGGGGACGACGAAAACGGACCCGTACGTTCTGCCCATCGGGCCTACGATCACACCGTGAAGCCGATATCGCGCCCGGAGCCGCTGGTCATGGGGGACTTCTCCCGTCCGGACGGGGCCCGGCACCCCCACCATCCGCACAGCTACCAGATCACCGCTCCCGCCGAGATCGACGAGGTCCGGGCCGTCCGGCGGCTCGGCCGGGAACGCGCCGCCGAGGCGGGATGGGACCTGATCGAGTGCGCCTGCTCCGACGCTCAGGGAACGGCGCACCCCACTCCCGAGTCGAACCGCCTGCTCGACCCGCTCTCCCCCGACGGGATCCCGGCCCGTCACCGGGAGCGGTGGGCGGCCGCGGCGCCCGAGGGGCTGCGGGAGTTCGCCCGGGCCCTGGCCGCGGGCGAGGAGGAGCCGCCCCCGCCGCACGGTGTGCCGCCCCGCGTGGTGTTCGGCTGGCTGGGCGCCGTACGGGAGGAGCCGCGCGACGCGGCGTGGCTCCTCGCGGAACGCGCCCCCGGCCGGCTGCTGGCCGGGAGGTCCACGGAGGAACTCGCCTGGGCGGTGAGGGAGACGGACCGCACCGGGCTGGGGGGCGCCGTACGGTTCTTCGCGAGCGAGGAGTTCACCACCCGCCACCCGAAGCGGCGCCGGGTCCCGGACACCGCGCGCGACCTCCTGCTCCGGTACGCCCGCAGCCACCGCCCCGAGGACCTCCCGGTCCTGGAACGGCGGCTGCTGCGCACGCCGGAGGACCGCGTCAGACGGTCTTGATCGCCGGGTCGGAGACGCCCGGGGCGCCCGTCTCCACGTGGCCCGCGAAGCGGCGGAGGAAGGTGACGTCGGCGTCGGAGACGACGCTCACGTCGTACCAGCGGCCCGTGGCCCCGAGGTCCACCGTGTGGGCGACCGTGCCGCCGGCCGGGACCCTGATGACCTGGGGCGCGCCTCCGTAGGCGTTGGTCACCGTGAGGTTGACGGCCGCCGTACCGGAGTTGGTCAGGGTCAGGGCCAGGTTGCCGCTGGCGGCGACGTGGCGGGCCGTGGCCTCGGGGCCGGCCTTCTTCGCCGGGCCCTTCCAGGTGCGCAGGAAGCCGTTGGGGCCCCACACCGTCAGGTTGACCTGATTGCCCGTGGAACTGCTGGTGGACCAGGTGTCCGAGAGGGTCTTGCCCGCCTCGACCGTGTAGGGCCAGGGGCCGTCCGTACGGTTGCCCGACGTGCTGTGGAAGTGGGCGCCGAGGGTGGGGCCGGAGGCGAAGGTGAGCGTGAACTTGCCCGTGGAGGTGGTGCGCGCGCCGTCCACGTACGGGCTGTAGCCCAGGGCGCGGGTCGGCTTGGAGCCGGCCTCCTGCTTGGGCAGGGTGCCCGTGGCCGGCGGGGTCGGGTGGTAGGACGGGTGGCGGTTCTTGTCCGGCGGGACGTACCCGGCCGTGGAGGGCAGGGCGGCGGGCGCGGCGTCGGCGCGGGTGAAGTCGAAGGCCGAGGTCAGGTCGCCGCAGACGGCGCGGCGCCACGGGGAGATGTGGGGCTCCTGCACCCCGAAGCGCTTCTCCATGAAGCGGATCACCGAGGTGTGGTCGAAGGTCTCGGAGCAGACGTAGCCGCCCTTGCTCCACGGGGAGACCACGATCATCGGGACGCGGGGGCCGAGCCCGTACGGTCCGGCCGCGTAGCCGCCTCCGCCGGCGTACAGGTCCTTGGACACGTCGGCCGTGGACAGGCCCCAGGCCGAGGAGGCGGGCGGGTACGGCGGGACCACGTGGTCGAAGAAGCCGTCGTTCTCGTCGTAGGTGATGAAGAGGGCGGTCTTCGCCCAGACGGCCGGGTTCGCCGTCAGCGCGTCCAGGACCTGCGAGATGTACCAGGCACCGAAGTTCGTCGGCCAGTTGGCGTGCTCGCTGAAGGCCTCGGGCGCGGCGATCCAGGAGACGGAGGGCAGGGTGCCGTTCACCACGTCCGCGCGCAGGCGGTCGAAGTAGCCGTCGCCCGCCTTGACGTTCGTGCCGGTGCGCGCCTTCTCGTACAGGGCGCTGCCGGGCTGGGCATTGCGGTAGGTGTTGAAGTACAACAGCGAGTTGTCGCCGTAGTTGCCGCGGAAGGCGTCGTTGATCCAGCCCCAGGAGCCGGCCGCGTTCAGGCCGTCGCCGATGTCCTGGTAGACCTTCCAGGAGACCCCGGCGGACTCCAGGCGCTCGGGGTACGTCTTCCAGCCGTACCCGGCCTCCTGGTTGCCGAGGACCGGGCCGCCGCCCACCCCGTCGTTGCCCGTGTGACCCGTCCACATGTAGTAGCGGTTCGGGTCCGTGGCGCCGATGAAGGAGCAGTGGTAGGCGTCGCACACCGTGAAGGCGTCGGCGAGGGCGTAGTGGAACGGGATGTCGTTCCGGGTCATGTACGACATGGTCGTGGCCGTCTTGGCCGGGATCCACTTGTCGTACTTGCCGTTGTTGTACGCCTGGTGGCCGCCGGCCCAGTCGTGGTCGAGCCCCTCCAGGAACTGCATCCCGAGGTCCGCGACCTGCGGGTTGAAGGGCAGGACGTCCTTGGTCCCGTTGGACTGGAAGAAGACGGACTTGCCGTTGTCCTGGAGGACGGGCCGCGGGTCGCCGAAGCCCCGGACTCCCTTCATCGCGCCGAAGTAGTGGTCGAAGGACCGGTTCTCCTGCATCAGGACGACGACGTGCTCGATGTCCTGGATCGTTCCGGTGGTGCCCTGCGCCGGGATGGCGGCGGCCCGCGCGATGCTGTCGTTCAGCATCGTGAGGGCGGCCGTGCCGCCGGCTATCTGCAGGAACCTGCGACGGTTGAGTTCTGCCATGGCGTGAGGACCTCTGCGGGTGGAGGGGCGGGTCGAGGGGCGCCCCAAGGACAGCGGCCCCGGGGTACCAGCCGGGGATACCCTCGTGACGCCCCGCCGTACACCTGGAGAACGGACGAGGTTCCTCCGCCCGGGGGTCAGCCGCTGACCGCCGCCGGTGCCTGCGCCCTGAGGATGAGCCGGTCGAGCAGCGAGAGCAGGGACGCGCGCACGTCCTCACGGGAGCGGGCGTCGAGCATGAGGACGGGTGTGTCCGGATCGCGCAGGTGCAGCGCCGCTCCGATCTCCTGTGCGGTGTAGGGCTGTTCGCCGTGGAAGCAGTTCGCGCCGACCACGAACGGCAGTCCGCGGCTCTCGAAGAAGTCGACGGCGGGGAAGCTGCGGTCCAGGCGCCGCGTGTCGACCAGCACGATCGCCCCGAGCGCCCCGTTCAGCAGGTCGTCCCACATGAACCAGAAGCGTTCCTGGCCCGGCGTGCCGAAGAGGTACAGGACGACTCCGGCGTCGGTGAGGGTGATCCGGCCGAAGTCCATCGCCACCGTGGTGACCGTCTTGGATTCGATGCCTTCGAGGTCGTCGACGCCGATGCCCGCGGCCGTCAGCCGCTCCTCCGTGCGCAGTGGCTCGATCTCGGAGATCGTCTCCACCAGGGTCGTCTTGCCGACCCCGAATCCGCCGGCGATGAGGATCTTGACCGGGGCCGGTTCCCGGGAGGCGGGCGTGTCATATCCGGGCAAGGTTGTCCCTGATTCTCATGAGCAGGTGGACGTCGGTGGTCTCGGTGGCTGCCAGGGGCGGCCGGTGGTCGATCAGCCCGCGGTCGGCGAGTTCACCGAGGAGCAGCGTCATCGGGGTGAGGCGGATGTGCATCCGCGCCGCTATCTCGGCGACCGCCCGCCCGCCCGGCGGCGCGCACATGGCCAGGATCTCCTGCCACTCGGTGGGCAGCCCGCCGAGCGCTTCGTCGGTGGCCGCCGCCGTGATCGTGGTGTCCATGGTGAGGACGGTCTGCGGCACGGCTGTACGTCCGTCGGTCAGGGCGTACAGCCGCGTACGGCGGCGGCTCGCGGGCTGCGACTCGTCCTGCGGCATTACGAGGACGGCGCCTGACCGCGCTCGGGGGTGCCCAGCCATTCGCCGAGCGCCTGGGCGGTGCGTACCGCCTCGCCGCCCAGTTCGCCGAGGCGGGCCTTGCGGGAGGTCACCACGATGAGCGTGCTGCCCTCGCCGCACCCGACGATGCACAGGTACCTGTCGTCCATCTCGACGAGCTGGCGGATGACGCTGCCGCCCTCGATCTCCCGCGATATCGCCTTCATCGTGGAGGCGATGCCGGAGGCGGCGGCCGCCATGCGCTCGGCCTGGGGCTGGTCCAGCATGTAGGCGCTGAGCCGGATGCCGTCGTTGGACAGGAGCACGGCTCCCTGGATGCCCGCGATCCGGCTCAGGTTGTTGTCGAGGACGCTGTAGATGGCGTCGTTGGAGGCGGTGGTGTTCGGTGAGGTGGTCATGGCTGATCCCGTCGGAGCTCTTCTTCCACTGTCTGGGTCCCCTGTTCGTAGTCCGCCCAGGCGTCGGCCACCTCTTCGGGTGTCGCGGTGTCCGGCCGGACGGGCGTTTCCGGCGCGCGGGGCGCGCGCAGCTGGTCGGCGATGTGGGTCTGCGGGACGCGCTCGGGGAGGGCCGGCCGCGTGGGGGCGTCAGCCGGAGCCGGCCGGGCCGCGCGTGCGGGCACGGGGGCGGGGGCGGGCGCCTTCGAACGGCGGCTGGGCAGACCGGCGCCCGTGAGCAGGGCCGGCTCGGCCTCGCGTTCCTGCTCGCGCTCGGGCTCGTGCTCGCGCTCGGGCTCGTGCCCGGCCGCGGGCTCCGGCTCCTCGCGGAGGTCCGGAGGGGAGACGGCCGGCGCGATGGCGGCCGGCGCAGGCGCCGGAACGGACGGCGCGGGTTGGCCCGGGGCGTCCGGTGCGGTCGCCACCAGCAGGTTCCCGGGGAGGAGCACCACGGCGCAGGTCCCTCCGTACACCGAGCGGCGCAGGGTGACGGTGGCCCGGAGCTGGTCGGCGAGGTGACCGACCACGAACAGCCCGAGCCGGTGCGCGTTCTGCGCCAGGACGGAGTACGGCGGGGCCTGGTGCAGGCGCCCGTTCATCTCCTCGTAGCGCTCGGGGCTCACCCGCGGCCCGCGGTCCTCGATCTCGACCGACAGCCCGTCCGCGACCAGTTCGGCGCGGATGACGACCGTCGACCGCGGCGGGGAGAACCGGGTGGCGTTGTCCAGCAGTTCCGCGAGCAAATGGCTGATCTGGCTGATCGCGCTCGGTTCCACGCTGGTCTCGTCCAGGGCCTGCCGCTCGATGCGGCGGAAGTCCTCGACCTCGGCGGCGGCTTCGCGCAGCAGGTCGGCGACGCGCATGGGCTCGGTGTGCGGGTCGGGGACCTCGCCGCCCGACAGGATGAGGAGGTTCTCGATCTGCCTCCGCATGCCGACCGTCAGCTGGTCGGACCGCATCAGCTGGGCGAGCAGCGCCTCGTCGTGGCCGAAGGTGTCCTGGAGGTCCTCGGTGAGGCTCAGCTGGCGGCTGACCAGGTTCCCGGTGCGCGAGGCGATGCCCGAGGCGAACAGGCCGAACCCGTGGCGCTCGGCGGCGAGCAGGCGGTGTCCGTCGACCGACACGGCGACGGCCCGGGCGAACGCGTCGCTGATGCGTCCGACCTCGTCCCGGTCCCCGCTCACGGCTGGCAGGGCCTCGGGATCCACGGTCTGTCCGCGCTGGAGCCGGTCGACGACGTCGGGGAGGGTCTGCTCGGCCACGGTCACCGTGCGTTCGTGCAGGTCGTTCAGACGGCGCAGCACCGACCGGGTGGTGAACACGACCACGACCACAACGGCCAGCAGCCCGCCGCCGCTTCCCCCGATCAGCCAGGCGACCTCGGCCTGCAGCTCCGCGGCCTTGGCCTCGCCGCGGGCGAGCACCGAGCGCGCCAGGTCGATGTTGAGCGTGGTCATCTGCACGGAGAAGTTGGAGTGCGCGGACGACCAGTCGGCGACCTCGGCGGGCACCCTGATGCCCGAGACGGTGTCCTTGTGCCCGGAGAGGACCGCGTTCTCGATGCGCGTCTTCGTCTGCCAGTCCGCGGAGCCGACGACCCGCTCGTAGAACCGCTCGTCCCCCGCCGCGAGGTGCGGCACGATCGACGCCTCGTGCAGGTACCGCTGGGCCCCCAGGGAACTGACGAACTGGTCGTAGCCGGCGAAGCTCAGCTCCCCGGAGGGGCCGGCCAGGGCCAGGACGGTGTCCTCGCGCGCCACCATCTCGGTGGCCTGGAGCATGGCCACCACGGGCCGGCTCGCCTGGGCGAGTTCGGCGTCCTCCGCGTGGCTGAACTCCTGCTGGTACACCTGGATGACCTTGCCGATCACCTCGGAGTAGTAGGCCAGCGTGCTGTCGGCGGCGCCGCTGCGGGTGTCCGCGCGCTGGCGGTGCACGGCCAGTTTGTCGAGCTGCCGGGTGACCTCCGCGAAGGACCTCGAGGGATCGTCCGCGAGCCGGCGGAACTCGGCCGCCGCCAGGTCCGTGGCCCCGCGCCGGGCGCGCAGTTCACCCTCGGCCCCGTCGTTGCCCGCCCACTGGGCGGCCGTCGCCGTCCGCTCCGCCTGCATGTCGACCATGAGCGTGTACAGGGGGGCGCCGATCCGCTCGGCGGCCTCCACGTCGGCCCTCAACTGTTCCGACTGAGCCAGCAACCGCTGTGCGGTCACCGTGACCTGAGTGCCCATCGCCAGGGTGGGGAGCACTGCCAGCCAGATGAGCAGGGTGCGCAGGCGCACGGTGCGCCACCGACGGGTCGTCGACTGCCCTCGTGCGCCTTCGGGTTCTATGGGAGACATCGGTCCTCGGGAGCGGGGGCGGCAGGGGGATGTCGGGGGTTGCCGAGCAGCCGGACGGCACGGTCCTGGGGAGGGGACTGCCACAACCGGTCCGGCTGTGGCGGGATGTGAGGGTGCCGATCATAACCAGACACATGGAGAAAACGGATAGGTGTCTTCACCGGCCAAGCGTGCTATCGCCTCTGGATCACTGCAGGCCAGAGACCGGATCGGAATCGAACTGCGATGTCGTCGACACCATGACGGGCCCGTTCCGGCCAGCGGCGCGACCGCCTGTGCGCCGCGGGCGGACCGGCAACCGGAACGCGTGCGGGCCCCCACCGGCCCGTACGAGGTCGATGGGGGCCCGCCGGGGTCCCGCGGTGTCAGCCCTCGTCGGAGGAGGGGGTCAGGCGCAGGGAGATGCTGTTGATGCAGTACCGCTGGTCGGTGGGGGTGGGGTAGCCCTCGCCCTCGAAGACGTGGCCCAGGTGGGAGCCGCACTTCGCGCAGCGGACCTCGGTACGGATCATCCCGTGCGAGGTGTCGGCGATCAGCTCGACCGCGTCGGTGTCCTTCGGGTCGAAGAAGGACGGCCAGCCGCAGTGCGAGTCGAACTTCTCCGAGGAGCGGAACAGCTCGGCCCCGCAGCCGCGGCAGGAGTAGACGCCCTCCGTCTTGGTGTCGGTGTACTCACCGCGGAAGGCGGGCTCGGTGCCCGCGAGGCGCAGCACCTGGTACTCGGACGGGCTCAGCTCCGCCTGCCACTGCTCGTCCGTCTTCTCGACCTCGTAGGACATGTCTCTCCCGCTCCCTCGTACCTTCAGCCCGACAGCCGGGCGAGGATGGCCGGACCGAGGTCCGTGACGTCTCCGGCGCCCATGGTGAGAACGAGGTCACCGGGCTTGGCCATTCCCGCGATGACGTCGGCGACGGCCGCCTTGTCGTGCTCGGCGGTGACGTCGGCGCCCGCGGACCGGGCGGCCGCGATGATCAGCTCGCTGGTGATCCCGGGGATCGGGTCCTCGCGGGCCGGGTAGATGTCCAGGACCACGGAGGCGTCGGCCAGGGCCAGCGCCCCGCCCATCTCCTTGCCCAGTTCCTGGGTGCGGGAGAAGAGGTGGGGCTGGAAGACCACCAGGATCCGGGAGTCCCCGGCGGCGCCCCGGATGGCCTCCAGGTCGGCGGTCATCTCGGTGGGGTGGTGGGCGTAGGAGTCGATGACCTGGACGCCCGCGGCCTCGCCCTTGAGCTGGAGGCGGCGCTTGACGCCGGTGTACTTGCCGAGGGCGGAGGCCAGGTTGTGCGCCGGGATGCCGAGGGCCACGCCGGCGGCGAGGGCCGCGACGGCGTTGTGCGCGTAGTGGCGGCCGGGGACGGAGACGGTGAAGGTGAGCATCCGGCCGTCCAGGACCACGGTGACCTCGCTGGTCAGGCCGCGCGGGGTGATCTTGGTGATCCGGACGTCGGCGTCCTCCTCCTCGCCGTACGTGACGACGGTGAGGCCCTCCCGGCCCGCGACGCGGCGGGCGATCTCGGCGGCGCCCTCCTGGCCGTGGGCGACGACCAGGGTGCCGCCGGGCACGATCTTGCCGACGAAGGTCTCGAAGGACTCGTAGATCTCCTCGATCGACGCGTAGTTCGCGTGGTGGTCCAGCTCCGCGTTGAGGATGATCGCGACCTGCGGGCTGTACTTGTGGAAGGTGCGGTCGCTCTCGTCCGCCTCGGCCACGAAGATGTCGCCCTCGCCGTGGTGGGCGTTGGAGCCGGGGGCGTCCAGGTCGCCGCCGATGGCGTACGAGGGGTCCAGGCCCAGGGCCGAGAGGGACACCGCCAGCATCGAGGTGGTGGTGGTCTTGCCGTGCGTACCGGCGACGGCGATCGGGCGCAGCCCGTCCATCAGGCCGGCGAGGGCGTCGGAGCGGTGCACGACGGGGATGCCGAGCTCGGCGGCGCGGGCCAGCTCGGGATTGTCGGCGCGGATGGCGCTGGAGACGACCACGGAGGTGGAGTCGTCGGCGAGGTGGCCGGCCGCGTGACCGATGTGGACCGTGGCGCCGTGGGCGCGCAGTGCCTGGGCGGTCTCGGAGTCACGGGAGTCGCTGCCGGCGACCTGCGCTCCGCGCTGGGCCAGGATCTTCGCGATACCGGACATCCCGGCGCCGCCGATGCCGATGAAGTGGGGCCGTTCCATGGCGGTCGGCAGGCCGGGCTTCATTCAGGTCGCTCCAGGATCGAGGGGTGGTGCTTCGAGCTCTGACGGGCCAAGCCTATTCGTTGTGGGCGAAGAGCTTGAGCACCGGAACGCCGACCTTGTGGCGGGCCCGGGAGGCCCAGTCCCGGTGGAAGAACTCCTCCACGAAGTGCGGGGCGGTCAGGACGATCACCTCGTCGGCGCCGGTCTCGTCCACGACGGCCTTCAGTTTGTCGAGCGGGTGGTCCCCGATGAGCTGCCCGGTGGCGTTGGCGCCCTTCTGCCGCAGGGCGTTCAGGGAGTGCGCGAGGGCGTGCGCCGCGGGGCCGCGGGCGGCTTCGCCCTCGGGTTCGTCGCCCTCGCGGATGGCCTCGGGGAGCTCACCGAGTGCGACGTCGTCGATGGCGCGCAGCAGTCGGTCCTGGTCGCCCCGGGGTTGCATGAGGACGACGAAGGAGACCTGGTCGTCGCCGTGCAGGGTCGTGACGAAGTCCACGTCCACCGCGGTCAGCGGCTGCTCGATCATCAATACGCTCGTGAACACGGACGCCCTCTCCTTCATGGGCCGAGGCCGGCTGGCCGGCCCCTGCGGAAACCATCCTGCCCCGCTGTCGCACGGGGCCTTGCGCAGACATGTCTGCCCAGTTATGTGCCCAGCGGAAGCAAAGCGGAACGACAAATTCCGACCCTTGTCAGATCCGACGGTAGCTCGTGAAGAGGAACCCGGCCTCTTCCAGTACGGAGGCGGGCGCGAGCCGGTGCGGAACCGTGACGGAGGGTCCCCCGGCGATCCGCTGGGCGTCACCGGCGGCGAGCATCGGCGAGATCGTCAGGCACAGCTCGTCCAGGGCGTCGGCGGCCACGAACTGGCCCAGCAGCCGGGGCCCGCCCTCGGTGAGCTGGCGGCGCAGCCCCCGCCCGGCCAGCTCCCGCACCGCACGGGCCGGGTCCACGGCAGCGCCGTCCCCGGCCACTACTACCTCGGCCCCGGCCTTGACCGCCTCGGCCACCCGGTCGGCGGGCGCGGTGGCGCCGGTGACCACCAGGGTCGGCACCAGCGGGGAGGTGAACAGGGGCAGCGAGAAGTCCAGGTCCATGCGCGCGGTGACCACGGCGATCGCGGGGGCCGGGCCCTGTCCGGCCGCCTCGCGGCGGGCGGCGAAGGCCTCCCGGGCGCGGGCCGGGCGGTAGCCCTCCCGGCGAACCGTTTCCGCCCCGACGACCACCACATCGGCCAGCGCCCGCAGGGTGCCGAAGATCTTCATGTCGGTCTCGCCGGAGATCGGCTGGGAGCGGCCGTCGTGCTGGGCCGCCCCGTCCAGGGTGGAGACCATGTTCGCCCGCAGCCAGTGTCCGTCCGGCCCCAGGGAGGGGTACGCGTAGGCGTCCGCGAGCTCGTCGAGCGACCACTCCCGGTCGGCCCGGTCCCGGGGCGAGGCTGGTGTCTGATCGGTCACAGGGAACAGGCGTCGCATCCGGGCAGTGTGCCACGCCCCGTAGAGTTAAGGGCTGTGTCGACATCACTCTCCACCTCCGGTTACACCTCCGGCCGGCCTCCGATAGCCGACGCCGGGCCCCAGGCCCTGTGCGCGCGCGAGCCGCGGGTGCCCGCCGAACGGCTGGTGGCCGAGATGGTGCCGCCACCGCGGTTCGATTCGGTCCGCTTCGACACGTACAACCCGGACCCGGCCCAGCCGAGCCAGTCCGAGGCCGTCACCGTGCTGAGCGGCTTCGCCGCCGGTCTGGGCGGGGCGCACGCGAGCGGCGCCGGCAAGAAGCGCTGGTTCTCCAGGAAGCCGGCGGCCCCCTCCGGCCCGCGCGGGGTCTACCTCGACGGCGGGTACGGCGTGGGCAAGACCCACCTGCTCGCCTCCCTGTGGCACGCCACCCCGGCCGAGCCCGCGCTCAAGGCCTTCGGCACCTTCGTGGAGCTGACCAACCTGGTCGGCGCGCTCGGCTTCCAGCAGACCGTGCAGACCCTGGGCGGACACCGGCTGCTGTGCATCGACGAGTTCGAGCTGGACGACCCGGGCGACACCGTGCTGGTGTCCTCGCT
Source organism: Streptomyces sp. MB09-01 (assembly GCF_033794505.1). Lineage (NCBI taxonomy): Bacteria > Bacillati > Actinomycetota > Actinomycetes > Kitasatosporales > Streptomycetaceae > Streptomyces > Streptomyces sp. MB09-01. The sequence goes on from NZ_JARAYQ010000037.1 coordinate 29,227, forward strand.
GCTCAGCCGCCTCGTCGAGCAGGGCGTGGCGCTGGCCGCCACCTCCAACACGCTGCCCGGCAAGCTCGGCGAGGGCCGGTTCGCCGCCGCCGACTTCCTGCGGGAGATCCAGGGTCTGTCGGCGCACTTCCGGCCGCTGCGGATCGACGGCCAGGACTACCGCCACCGCGGCCTGCCCGAGGCGCCGGCCCCCTTCTCCGACGAGCAGGTCACCAAGGCCGCGTACGCGACCCCGGGCGCGAGCCTGGACGACTTCCCCGGGCTGCTGGAGCACCTGGCCCGCGTGCACCCGAGCCGCTACGGCGCGCTCACCGACGGGATCACGGCCGTGTGCCTGACCGATGTGGGCCCGGTGCCCGACCAGTCGACGGCGCTGCGGCTCGTGGTGCTGGCCGACCGCCTGTACGACCGCGAGGTCCCGGTCCTGGCCTCGGGCGTCCCCTTCGACAGGCTCTTCAGCGACGACATGCTGAACGGCGGCTATCGGAAGAAGTACTTCCGCGCCATATCGCGGCTCACCGCGCTGGCGCGCGACGCGAAACCCCTGGTGTCCCAGTAGGTTTGGGGATGCCGGGCTCCTCCGGGTGCCCGGCCGTTCCCCACATCTACGAAGGGATCCACCATGGCCGCCACACGCAACGCCCACGCCGTCTGGGAGGGCGACCTGTTCGAGGGCAAGGGCGTCGTCACCCTCGACTCGTCCGGCCTCGGCAGCTACCCGGTCTCCTGGCCCGCGCGCACCGACGAGGCGGCGAACGGGCGGACCAGCCCGGAGGAGCTCATCGCCGCCGCGCACTCCAGCTGCTTCAACATGGCCTTCTCGAACGGCCTGGCGAAGGCGGGCAACCCGCCCGCCAAGCTGACCACTTCGGCCGCCGTCACCTTCGTTCCCGGCAAGGGCATCACGGGCATCCACCTCACCACCGTGGGCGAGGTGCCGGGCCTGGACGCCGACGCCTTCACCGCCGCGGCCGAGGAAGCCAAGAAGAACTGCCCGGTCAGCCAGGCCCTGACCGGTACGACGATCACCCTGGACGCCAAGCTCGTCTGAGCTTTTCCGCTCCCGCCCCGACGGGGGCGCGGGCCGCGCCGCGCGGCCCGCACTCCCGTCAGGCGGTCGCCAGCTGCGGGATCAGGCGCATCGCGTTGCCGTGGTAGATCCCCTGCAGCTGCTCCGGGGTGAAGGCCGGGTCGGCGTCGAGGGCGGGCAGCGCCAGCTCCGTGACCGTGTCGGCGGGGGCGGCGGGCCAGTCGGTGCCGAAGAGGACGTGGTCGGCCGGCGCGTGCTCCAGCAGGGTGGCCGCGGGCGCCATGGGGCCGGCGGTGTCGTAGTAGAAGCGGCTCAGGTGGTCGCGGACGGCGGCCGGGTCGACCCTCGGTTCGCAGAACCGTCCGAGGGCCTCCAGGCGCGTGGCGATGTACGGGAGGAAGCCGCCGGCGTGCGGCAGGACGACGGAGATGTCCGGGAAGCGGTCCAGCGTCCGCCTGCTGATCATGTTCACGGCGGCGCGCGTGGTGTCCAGCAGGAAGTCGCACATGAAGTTCGGAATGCCCGGAACCGCCGACGCGCCGGGCGGGCAGCCGGGCAGGTTGTGCGGGTGGGTGTCCACGACGGCGGAGAACTCGTTCAGCTCGTGGAACAGCCGGTCGTAGGAGGGGTCCCCGAGGTAGACGCCCCCGTAGTTGGCCGTCACGTTCACGCCGACGGCGCCGAGCTGCCCGAGGCCGCGGCGCACGGCCCAGGACGAAGCCTCCGGGTCGTCCAGGAACAGGGGCACGTAGTACGAGAACCTGCCCGGGTGCGAGGTCGCCACCTCGATCATCGACTGCAGCGTGATGTTGACGGCTTCGCGCAGCTGCGCCGACGAGCGGTAGCGCGCCGGCAGCATCGGCTTGAGGACGGCGGTCGTGATGCCCGCCCCGTCCATGAAGCGGATCGCGTCCGCGATGTCGAGCCGCGTCCACGGAGGCAGCTGTTCCCGCGCGATCAGCCCGTGGTGCACGGCCCAGTCGCGCCATTGCGGCGCGCAGTAGTGATGATGCATGTCGATCTTCGAATGAACCGCGGGGGCCGTGTCCGGGCCCGGTGCGGAGGGACCCCGCGCGACGCGGATGACTTCGCTGGTGCCCACCGCGGCGATGCGCAGTTCGTCCGCCGGGGTGCCCAGGAGGCGCAGCGCGGGGCTGCTCACGGAATCCGTCATGCCGGTCCACCGCCCATCGGGTCTGGGTTCACTTTCCGGAGGCCACGGAGGCCAGGGTCGGCTCGCCGGGATCCCCGTCCGGGCGCGAGGGCTCCAGGACGAGCCGGAGGTGTTCGAGCCCCCGGAACGCCGCCACCGGCCCCTTGAGCCAGGCCCCCTGGGTCTCCCTGGCGTCAGCGAGCTCCATGTCCGGGAACTCCCGCAGGAGACAGGCGAGCGCGATCTCGAGTTCGAGCCGCGCCAGGGGCGCCCCCAGGCAGTAGTGGGTCCCGTGGCCGAAGCCCAGGTGCGTCCCCTGGAGTCCCTCGCGCGTCACGTCCAGGTCGTCCGGGGAGTCGAACTTCTCGGGGTCCCGGTTGGCCGAGGAGATCGCGATCTGCACCAGGGCGCCCTCGGGGATCAGCGTGTCCCGGATCCGGGCGTCCTGCGCGGCGTACCGGAAGGTCGACGTCTCCACCGAACCCTCGAAGCGCAGCATCTCCTCGACGGCCCGCGGAATCAGCCGGGGGTCCTCGCGGAGCTTCGCCGCCTGGTCGGGGCGGAGCAGGAGGTTGAGGACGGAGTTCCCGATCTGGTAGGCGGTGGTCTTGTGGCCGGCGAAGAACAGCACCCACAGCGACGCGACCAGTTCGGGGTCCTCCAGCTGTTCCTCCGCCTGGAGGAGGTCGCTGAGGAAGGAGTCCGACGGGTGCGCGCGCGTGTCCGCGATCAGCCGCTCCAGCCGGTGCTGCAGCCGCTCCTCGGCCGCCTTCAGCTCCGCCCTCCTGCTGGGATCGAACCGGGAGCGCGTCACGACGGCGAACTGCTCCAGGATCTCCGGGCGGTCCTCCTGCGGGATGCCCATCAGTTCGCACAGGACCGCGATGGGCAGCGGGAACGCGAACGAGGCCATCAGGTCGACCGTGCCGGCCTTGCGGCATTCGCCGAGGATGCCCTCGGCGATCTCGGTGATCCTCGGGCGCATCTCCTCCACCCGCCGGGGGGTGAAGGCGCTGCGCAGGATGCGGCGCAGCCGTGTGTGCCGGGGCGGGTCCGAGAAGAGCACGTTGTCGTCGAGCGCGTCGAAGAAGCTGCCGTACACGGCGTGGTAGGTGTCGATGGCGCCGCGCATGTTCTTGCTGAAGCGGGGGTCGGACAGCGCGTCGCGGGCGTCGTCGTGGCGGGTGATGAGGTACGTGTCGACCCCGTGCGGCGGAGTCAGCCGGCACACCGGGGCCTGCTCGCGCAGGGCGGCGTACATGGGGTGCGGGCACTGCCGGTATTCCGGCGCGCCCCTGGACACGGCCGAGACGATGTCCTGCAGCTCTCCGCCGCCGTTCGGTGCCGCATCCTGCTGCGCCATGGTCCGCACCCTCCGTCGCACTCGCTCGCACTCGCCTTCTGCGGACACACGGGTTCCCCGTGCGGGTGCGCCGCGAAACGGCGCCGTTCCCGTTCGGGTGAGGCGGCGCGGCCGGGTACGAGGTCGTCCGCGTGCGGGCCCCGGCCGCCCCTCAGCCGATCGGCGGTCGGCCGTCCGGGGCCGGGTGGGTGGCGGTCGCGGCGGCCCGGGGAAGGGGTAGGGGGTCTCTTGCCAGCCCGTCGCAAGGAGCCCGCGCATGGCCCGCAGTCTCGCCCTGGCCCTCACCGCCGCCGCCTCGCTCACCGTGGCGGCGCTCGCCGCTCCCGCCGCCTCGTCCGCCGCCGTGCCCCGCCCCGACGCCGACCGGGGCGTGGGCCGGTCCGCGGCCGAGCGGGCCCTCGTGTACAAGGCGACCGCCAAGTACCACGTGCACGCCAAGGCGGTGGCGGCCGGCTACAAGCCGGACAAGTACTGCGTCTTCGACAGGGCGGGGGGAACCGGCGCGCTCGGCTACCCGCACTTCAACCACGCGTACGACAACTCCCTCGACCCCGCGAAGCCGGCCGCGCTCTACTACGAGGACGACGGGCACGGCGGCAAGCGCCTCGTCGGGGTCCAGTGGCTGGTCTACGACCGCGACCAGAAGCTGACCACGGACGACGACCGCCCCACGCTGTTCGGCGTGCCCTTCAAGGGCCCCAAGCCCGGCAACTTCCCCGGCCAGCCGGTCCACTACGCCCTCCACCTGTGGCTCTGGAAGGCGAACCCCCGCGGCCTGTTCGAGACCTTCAACCCGGCGGTGACCTGCCTCCCGGGCACCACCCGCCCCTGACAGCGTCCCCGACGCCGTTCCCGAACACCGCTGTCGAACAACGCTGTCGAACAACGCCCGGAGCCGCCGATGTCCGTCACCCGACGCAGCCTGCTCGCCGCCGGCGCGATCGCCTTCAGCGGGACGCTCGGCGCACTGTTCGCCGGCGGCTCCCCCGCCCCGGCCCGGGCCGCCGGCGCCGGGCGGGGGTACGGGCCGCTGCTCCCCGACCCCCGCGGGCTGCTCGACCTGCCCGCGGGGTTCGGCTACCGGGTGCTGTCGCGCGCGGGCGGTCCGCTGCGCTCGGGCGAGGGCGCCGTCCCGGCGAACTGCGACGGCATGGCCGCCTTCGACGCCGGCGGCGGCCGCGTGCGGCTGGTCCGCAACCACGAGAACCGCACCACGGCCGTCCTGCGCGTCCCCGCCGTGCCGGGACTGACGTACGACCCCGGGGCCCTGGGCGGCTGCACGGCCCTGGAACTCGACGCGGCCGGGCAGGTCACCGGCGAGCGGGTCGCCCTGGCCGGCACCGCCGTCAACTGCGCGGGCGGGCGGACCCCCTGGAACACCTGGCTGAGCTGCGAGGAGACCGAGGACCGCGCGGGCACCTCCGGCTACGCCGAGGACCACGGCTACGTCTTCGAGGTGGACCCCGCCGACCCGCACCGCTCGGGGGCGGTCCCGCTCACCGCGATGGGCCGCTTCGCGCACGAGGCCGTCGCCGTGGACCCGTACCGCGGGGTCGTCTACGAGACGGAGGACGCCTTCGTCCAGCCCTTCGGACTGTTCTACCGCTTCCTGCCGGCCCGCCCGCTCGGGGGGCTCGGCTCGCTGCGGGCGGGGGGCGCCCTGGAGGCCCTGCGCGTGCGGGGGATCGCGGACCTCGCCGTGGTGGACGAGCCCGGGGCGGAGTTCCCGGTGGAGTGGGTGCCCGTACCGGACCCCTCCGCGGCCCGGACCCCGATCCGGCTCCAGGACTTCGGGTCGGGCGGGATCACCCACGCGCAGAAGCTGGAGGGCTGCTACTGGGGCGGCTCGGGCGTCCACTTCGTCTCCAGCTACGCCCGCGCGGGCGAGGGCGCGTCCGCCGACCACCACGGGCAGGTGTGGTTCTACGATCCGCGCCGGGCCCGGCTCCGGCTGGACGTGCTCTTCGGCCCCGCCGCCGACGTCGCGCTGCCCGGGGACTCCCCCGACAACATCTGCCTGGCCCCGGACGGCGGCCTGATGGTGTGCGAGGACGGCGGCGGGGCCCAGTACGTCTTCGGCGTGACGGTGGCCGGCGAGGTCTATCCCGTGGCCCGCAACGCCGAGGACATCGGCCGGCCGGGGGCCCCGGAGTGGGGGGAGTGCGCCGGCGTCACCTTCTCGCCTGACGGGCGCACCATGTACGTCAACGCCTACGCCCCGGGCACCACCTTCGCGGTGACGGGCCCCTGGCACTGACCCCGGAATTGTATGACTGAATGACCGTACGACTGCATGACCCCGTGACCGCCTGTCGCGAAGTCTCCTTGTCGGATAGTCATATAGTTTACGTACGTGACCATTTCCGTACGAAGAGTAGCTGCCACGGCTGCCACGGCGGTGCTGGGTGCCGCCCTCGCGGGCTGCGGGGGCGGCGCCGCGTCGGACGCCGGCCGCGAAGCCCGCATGGGCACGCCCGCCGCCTCGGCCTCCGGCGCCCCCACCGCATCCCCGCACAACGGTGCGCCCGCCTCCCCGCAGCCGGGCGCCCCGCAGGCCGGCGCGCCCGCCAAGGCCCCGACCCTGGCCCCCGGCCCGAACGGCCTGACCCCGGTCTTCGAACGCGCGAAGCAGCAGACGGACAAGACGGTGGCGCTGACCTTCGACGCCGACATGACCTCCGACCAGGGGCCGCGCGCCGCCGGCGGGGAACACTTCGACAACCCCCAGCTGATCTCGACCCTGCGCACCCTCAAGGTGCCCTCGACGGTCTTCATGACGGGCCGCTGGGCCGAGGAGTACCCGGACCAGACGAAGTCCATCGGCACCGACCCCAACTTCGAGATCGCGAACCACTCGTACAGCCACCACGCCTTCAAGTCACCCTGCTACGGGCTGCCGGCGCTCGACGGCGCCGCCGCCCGGGCCGACGTGGACCGCGCCTTCGCCGCCTTCCGGCAGGCGGGGGCCGTCAACACCGTGCCGTACTTCCGCTTCCCCGGCGGCTGCTACGACGACCAGGCGCTGCGGGCCCTGTCCACGGCCAAGGTCACGGCCGTCCAGTGGGACGTGGTCAGCGGGGACGCCTTCGCGAAGGACGCGGACGCGGTGGCCGAACAGGTGCTCGCCGGGGTGAAGCCCGGCTCGGTGGTGGTCATGCACTGCACGCGCAGCGCCGCCCCGGTCACCGAGGAGGCCGTCCGGAAGATCGTCCCGGAGCTGCGGGGGCGCGGCTACCGGTTCGTGAAGGTCTCCGAGCTCATCGGGAAGTGAGCTGCGGCCGGGCCCTTCAGCCGGAACAAGCGGTGCGCTGCGCGTCCTGCCACTCGCACACCGGGCAGAGCACCACGCCCGGTGTCGCGACCCCGTACTCGGTGGGCCTGCCGCACTCCAGGCAGTCCGCGTACGGCGGCCCGTCCACCCGCCCGGCCGGGGCGGCGGGGGCGGGGCAGTACGACTGCGTCCGCGCGGTCGGCGGGGGCGTCGCGGTCTCGTCCGGCTGGTCCATGCCCCCGAGCGTACTCAGCCGCGCCGCGCACTGACGCGACAGGCCGCCGCGCCCGCCGCGCCCGCCAGGAGCAACGCCCCGGCGAGCGCCGTGAACGGCAGCGGTACGGAGCCCGAGCGCGCCCCCGTGGCCAGGGCGGACAGCGCCCCGCGAGCCGGGGAGGGTGCGAGGACCAGGGCCAGCAGGGAGCCGAGGGCCGCGGCCAGGACCCCGTAGCCGCGGCGCCGCACCAGCGGCCTGCTGCACAGCGCCCCCACGGCGGCGCCGGTCAGCGCGCACACCGCCACGGTCAGGCCGCCCGCGAGGGCGGTCCGGGCGGGGGCGAGCCCGGCCCGGTCACAGAGCAACAGCGCCACGGCCGCGCCCGCCGCGCCGGTGAGCAGCGCTCCGGCGAGGGCGGTGAGCAGGGCCGCCGCGTGCACCCGTACCGGACCGGCTGCGGCGGCCGCGACGTCACGGGCCGCGGCGGGCTCGTTGGTGACGCAGATCCGGACGAGCCAGGCCGTCAGCGGGACCAGGCCGACGGCCGCGTAGCCGAGGGAGTCCAGCACCGGGTCGCCCGGCCGGATCCCGACGGCCACGAACGCGGAGTACAGGGCGAAGGGTGCGAGCCACCGCTGGGAGCGCAGCAGCAGGGCGCACTGGTAGCGGAGCAGGGCGGTCACGGCAGTTCCTCCAGGGCGCGGACGTGCCAGGGCGGCCGGGCGGTGAGCAGGATGCGCAGGACGTCGTCGGAGCGTGCGGCGTCCACGGTCAGCACCACGGCGCCGTCGGGGCCGGGACGGCCGTCGAGACCGGGCGGCAGCGGGCCGCCGGGCGGTCCGGCGGCCCGGATCCGTACGCGGGGCCCCGCCGCCCCGGACCCGGACCCGGGAACCAGTGCGGCCCCCTCGACCCGGTAGTGCGCGCCGGGCGTGCCCGCGAGCCGCCGGGGATCGTGGTCGACGAACACCACTGCGGCCCCGGCGGCGGTGCGTTCGGCGACGGCGAGGTCCAGCTCGGCGCGGGCCGCGGCGTCCAGCCCGGTCCAGGCCTCGTCGAGGACGAGCAGCTCCGGTTCGGCGAGCAGGGCCTGGGCGACGGCCACCTTCTGGCTGGTCCCCTTGGACAGTTCGGCCATCGGGGTGCGGGCGTGCCCGGCGGCCCCGAACCGCTCCAGCCAGTGCGCCGCCCGCCGGGCCGCCGCGGCCCGTCCGAGCCCGTGCATCCGGCCCAGATGGGTCAGGTAGGACGCGGCCGTGAGCGGCAGCGCCGCCGGGAAGCGCTCGGGAACGTAGGCCGTGCGGCGCGGGCGGCCGTCGACGCGTCCCTCGGTCGGGGTGTCGATGCCGGCGACGAGCCGCAGCAGGGTGGACTTGCCGCCGCCGTTGCCGCCTTCGATCCGTACCAGCGTGCCGGGCGGCAGCTCCAGCGAGACCCCGCGCAGCACCCAGGGCCGGCGTGCGCCGTAACGCCGGCCCACGCCGGTGAGGTTCAGTGCGCCGCCGCCGTCTCGGTGACCTCGCTCGGGCGGACGATGACGAAGCCCTCGCCGCGCAGCATCAGCTGGACGGCCTCGCCGGAGCCGCCGCGGATCATCGAGCCGACCGACTGGGAGCGGTGCAGGCCGGTCTCCAGCTGGGCGCTCCAGCCGACCACGGCGTCCGTGTCGACGTAGACCGGGGCCTGGGCGGTGACCGGGATGATGATCGGGTTGCCGTCGCAGATCACGGCGAGCTTGCCCGTGCCGGTGAAGAGGCTGTTGAAGAGGCCGCCGCCGGTCATGCCGGCGCCCTTCACCATCTTGATCTCGTAGGACAGGGTCGGGTCGAAGCAGAGCACGTTGCGGCCGTTGACGGTGAGGGCGTCGCCCGGCTCGAAGTCGATGATGAAGCAGTTGGCCGCCTGGTGGGCGAACCAGGCCTCGCCCTGGCCCCGTACGGACATGAGCGCCAGGCCCTCGCCCGTCACGGCACGCTTGAGCATGCCGCCTATGCCCTGGCCCTTGCGCTCGAACTGGAGGTTGCCGCGGAAGGCGACCATCGAGCCCTGACGGGCCAGCATTTCACCGTTGACGTTGTACTTGACGGACTTGGCGTTCTGCAGGCTCATGCCAGGGGTGACGGCGGCCTGGGCCAGGTTCTCGGACGCGAAAAGATCACTCTTCATGCCGCCGATCCTCACCCGCGGCGAGCACCCGGGGCATCCTCCTTGAGGTGGAGCCTGGCATCCTTGGCGGGATGAGCAGCCAGCACACGAACGACATCTCCGACGTGCCCGCGGTCGGCGCGGACAGCCCCTTCCGGCAGGAGCACGCCCTGCGCGACGAGGCCCCGCAGTTCGTCCTGCCGCTGGTGGTCCGGATCGAGAAGGCCGAGCCGCCGGCCCGGACGGACGCCCTGGAGACGGCGGCCCGCGCGGTGCTGGTCCTGCTCACCGACGAGCGGGCGCAGGGCGGGGGCGAGTGGGCCGAGGCGGTCCGCGACTGGCAGGACGCGCGCATCCGCAAGGTGGTCCGCCGGGCCCGCGGGGCGGAGTGGCGCAAGGCGCAGACCCTGCCGGGTGTCACGGTGCACGGTGACACCTCGGAGGTACGGGTCTTCCCGCCGGTGCCCCTGGACGGCTGGCCCAAGGAGCTCGCGAAGCTCCAGGTGTCGGGAACCGATCTGGACGACCCCCAGCCGGTGGCCGCGGTCGAGGACCCGGAGCTGCCCGTGCTGTGGCTCAACCCCGGCCTCGACATGTCGGCCGGCAAGACGATGGCCCAGGCCGGGCACGCGGCGCAGCTGGCGTGGTGGGAGCTGACCGGCACGGAGCGCGCCGCCTGGCGGGACTCCGGCTTCCGGCTGGCCGTACGGACGGCCGCGCGCGAGCGGTGGGCGGAGCTGAGCGGGAGCGGGCTGCCGGTGGTCCGCGACGCCGGCTTCACCGAGATCGCGCCGGGCAGTGCGACGGTGGTCGCCGACCACCCGGCGCTGCGCGCCCGGCTCTGACGGCGCCGCTCCGGCACCCCCCGCGTGCGCGGGAACCTCAAATGTTGCTCTGAACGTCCCCTGCTGCGGTTGGCTCGACTCCGTCGGGGCCATGACATCGGCACACGATGCGTTGAGAGGGGGCGAGGGGACATGAAGCCCATGACACACCTGGGGGTGGGCATCGGCTGGCGGCCGGAGATCGCGGACGCCGTCGAGCGGCTGCCCGGCCTCGACTGGGTCGAGGTGGTGGCCGAGAACATCTGCCCGGGCCACCTGCCCGAGGCACTGCTGCGGCTGCGCGAGCGCGGCACGCGCGTCGTGCCGCACGGCGTCTCGCTCGGCCTGGGCGGCGCCGACCGGCCGGACCCGGCGAAGCTGGCGGCGCTCGGCGAGCGGGCGGTGGCGCTGGGGGCGCCGCTCGTCACCGAGCACATCGCCTTCGTACGGACGTCCTCGCCCGTGCTGGAGGCCGGGCACCTGCTGCCGGTGCCCCGCACGCGCGACGCGCTGGACGTGCTGTGCGAGAACGTACGGATCGCGCAGGACGCGCTGCCCGTGCCGCTGGCGCTGGAGAACATCGCGGCGCTGTTCTCGTGGCCGGGCGAGGAGCTGACGGAGGGGCAGTTCCTCACGGAACTGGTCGAGCGGACCGGTGTCCGGCTGCTCATCGACGTGGCCAACCTGCACACCAACCGGGTCAACCGGGGCGAGGACCCCGCAGCCGTGCTGGACGCGATCCCGCTGGAGGCGCTGGCGTACGTGCACGTGGCGGGCGGGGTCGAGCGGGGCGGCGTCTGGCACGACACGCACGCGCATCCGGTGCCGCCGGTGGTGCTCGACCTGCTCGCCGCACTCCGTTCGCGGGTGGACCCCCCGGGCGTGCTGCTGGAGCGGGACGACGACTTCCCGCCGGAGGGGGAGCTCGCGGGCGAACTGGCCGCGATCCGGTCGGTGGTGAGCGCCGGCCCCGCGACGGAGCTCGGGGCGGAGGGCGAGCCGGAAGCCGCCGCCCTCCCGGAGGCCGTACGGGAAGCCGCCGGGCCGGAGCGCTCGCCGGACCCCACCGACGGACCCGGGGTCCGCGTCGCCGTCGAGGCCGCCCGGACCCGGGTCGCGCTCGGGCAGGCCGCGCTGCTGTCGGCGCTGGTGGCCGGGACCCCCGTACCCGAGGGCTTCGACCGCGGGCGCATCCGGGTGCAGGCCCGGGCGCTGGCCGCCAAGCGGGCCGACGTGGTGGCCCGGCTGGCGCCGGAGCTGCCCGGGATCCTGGGCGGCCGCGACCCGTACCGCGAGGCCTTCCTCGCGTACGCCAAGGGCCGCCCGATGACCGCCGGGTACCGGCGGGACGCGCTGGACTTCGCCGAGCACCTGCTGATCCGGGACCTGCCGGCCGATCCGGCCGCGCGGCGCCGGCTCACCGCCTGGTGGCGGGAACGGGCCGGGGTGCGGCCGCCCCGACGGGTCGTCCGCTGGGCCCGGGCGCTCGCGGGGAGGGCGGCATGAACCTCCTCGCCGTGGCGATCTGGATCGCCGTCGCCGTCTCCTGCGTCCTGCTGCTGCGCGGGGTGCGCAGCGGCCGCCCCGCTCCGGCGGGACCCACGGCCCGTCTCCACGACCTGTCCGAGGCCGCCTTCGTGGTGGGCGGGCCCGGCACCGTCGTGGACGCCGCGCTCGTCGCGATGCTCGGCGACGGCCGCCTGGTGGTCGGCGGTCCGGGCATCGTCCAGGTGCGCCCCGGGGCGCGGGCCACCGACCCGGCCGAGCGCGCCGTCCTCCAGGCCCACGGTGGGGCTCCCTCGGGGTGGCTCTACCAGGTGCGTTACGCCGCCATGTGCGACCCGGCCGTCCAGGAGCTCGGGGACGCCCTGGCCGCCCGTGGGATGGTGTCCCCGCCCGGATCCGGGCGGACCCGGCGCCGCTGGGGGCTGGTCCAGGCCGTCGTGTGCGCGCTCCTGATCCCGGTGTCGCTGGTGCTGACCTTCGTCGGTCTCGCCCTCGACAGCGGCGCCCAGGTGCCGTTCATCGTGAAGGTGCTGCCCGTGCTGGTGATCGGCATCATCGTGGGCGTGATCGGCACGGTCCGGGCCAGGAGCCGGGTCACCCGGGCGGGGCTGCGGGCACTGCGGGCGCTGCGTTCCGCCTATGTGAACGACCGGACCCCGCACGTGCAGACCGCCCTGTTCGGGCTGCGCGGTCTGCGGGACCCGTACCTGCGGCAGCAGTTGGTGCCCGCCGCCCGCGGCACCCGGCTGGCCGCGGCGCAGTCGGGCGCGCGCCCCCACCGCACCCACGCGTCGTCGTCCGATTCCCCGGCCGAGCTGCTGCCGGTGGTCTGGTGCGCCGCGAGCGACGGGGGCGGGGGGTCGAGCTGCGGGGCCTCGGGCGGCTGCGGAGGCGGCAGCGGTTCGGGCTGCGGCGGTTCCTCCGGTTCCAGTTGTTCGAGCAGTTCGGGTTCCAGCTGTTCCAGCAGTTCGGGCTCCAGCTGCTCCAGCAGTTCGAGTTCGAGCTGCTCCAGCAGTTCCTGATACGCCGACAGGGGCCATGGCGGCCGACACCCGCCGGTGATCCTTTACAACGAACACGGTCCGGCCTCTCATCAGTTCATACGATGAGAGGCAGGCCCGGTCATGCGGACGAGACTCGCGCGCCAGGGCGCCGCCGTGGCGGCGCTCTCCCTCGCCCTGTGCACGCCCACCGCTCACGCCGCACCGGCCCCGGACGCCGCCGGGGCCGCCGTCGGCACCGACGCCGAGTCGGCCGGCGCCGCGCTCGCCGCCCGCCGCGCCGCGGCCACCGGCCTCGACTTCCGCGCCTGCCCCGACGTCGAGGAGCTCCCTGGCCCGGTCCGCTGCGCCACCCTGCGCGTACCGCTCGACTACGCCCGCCCCGACGGCCCGCAGATCGCCCTCACCGTCAGCCGGGTCACCGCCACCCGCGCCCGCGGGGCGGTCCGCCAGGGCGCGCTCGTCCACAACCCCGGCGGCCCCGGAGCCTCCGGGATGTCCTTCCCGCTCGTCGCCGAACTGCCCGCGTGGGAGCGCATCGCCGCCGCCTACGACCTCGTCGGCTACGCCCCGCGCGGTGTCGGCCGCTCCGCCCCGCTGTCCTGCCAGGCCCCCTCCGCCCGCACCACGGGCC
>NZ_JARAYQ010000380.1:0-5883 GCF_033794505.1 Streptomyces sp. MB09-01
TCCTGATCTCGTTCCACGTCCTGAACCCGGGCGGGCCGCTGGTCCTGGAGTGCGTGGCTCATCAGGCGTTCGCCCCCGAGAAGTCCTTGCGGCGAGCGATGATCAGGCGAGCTGCACCGTTGACCAGCAGGGTGAGCAGGAAGAGGACCAGACCGGAGGCGATCAGCGCGTCCCGGCCGAACTCGTTGGCCTCGTCGAACTTCGCGGCGATGTTCTGCGCGAAGGTGCCGCCGCCCGGGTTCAGGACGTGGAACGAGATCAGGAAGCTCGGGGAGAGGACGGTCGCGACGGCCATGGTCTCGCCGAGTGCGCGGCCGAGGCCGAGCATCGAGGCGGAGATGACGCCGGAGCGGCCGAAGGGCAGCACCGACATCCGGATGACCTCCCAGCGGGTCGCGCCGAGGGCCAGGGCGGCCTCCTCGTTCATGCGCGGGACCTGCAGGAAGACCTCGCGGCTGACGCTGGTCACGATCGGCAGGATCATGATCGCGAGCAGGATGCCGACGGTGAAGAGCGAGCGGGCGACACCGATCTGGGTCTTGTCGAAGACGTACGTCCAGCCCAGGTACTCGTCGAGCCAGAGGTTCAGGCCGTTCAGCTGCGGTACGAGGAAGAGGGCGCCCCAGATGCCGTAGATGATCGACGGCACGGCCGCCAGCAGGTCGACCACGTACGCGAGGGGCGCGGCCAGCTTGCGCGGCGCGTAGTGCGAGATGAACAGGGCGATGCCGACAGCGATCGGAACCGCGATGGCCATCGCGATGATCGAGCTGACGACGGTGCCGAAGAGCAGGACGGCGATGCCGAAGACGGGCGGGTTGGCCGACGCGTTCCAGTCGAAGGTGGTGAGGAAGTTCCCCTCGTTCTTCGACAGTGCGATCGAGGCGCGGTAGGTGAGGAAGGCGGCGATCGACGCCATGATCACCAGGAGCAGGATGCCGGATCCCTTGGAGAGCCCGGCGAAGACCTTGTCACCGGCGCGGCCGGTGGACCTTCCGCTCTTGGCGACAGGCGGAGCCGTGTCTATCTGGGTGGGTGTGGTGGAAGCCATGGTCTTTCCGGTCTGAGTGGGGGGCGAGCCCCTGGCGGCGGTGCACCGGATTTCCCCCGGGTGGAGGGGAAGGCCCCCCGGGTGTCGGCTGCCCGGACGGGGGCGGCCGACACCTCGGGGGTCAGGATTCAGCCCAGCGAGTTGATGGCTTCGCGGACCTTGGTGTTGATCTCGGCCGGGATCGGCGCGTAGCCGTTCTCGAGGAGGACCTTCTGGCCCGCGTCCGAGGCGGTGTAGTTCAGGAAGGACTTGACGGTCGGGAGCGTCTCGGCCTTGTTGCCCTTGTCGCAGACGACCTCGTACGTGACCAGGACCAGCGGGTAGGCGCCCTCGGCCTTGGTGGTGTAGTCGAGCTTCAGCGCCAGGTCGGAGCCGGTGCCGGCGATCTTGGCGGCGGAGATGGCCTTGGAGGCGTTCTCACCGGTGGCCTTGACCGGGGCGGCGGCGCCCGTGTTCAGGTCGACGGTCCTGATGCCCTGCGAGCTGGCGAACGAGAGCTCGAAGTAGCCGATCGCACCGTCGACCTGCTTGACCTGGGCGGCGACACCGGCGGATCCGGAGGCGGCCTGGCCGCCCGGGGCGGCCCACTTCTTCGCGGCCTCGTGCGGCCAGGCGTCGGGGGCGGCGGCCTTCAGGTACTTGGTGACGTTCTCGGTGGTGCCCGAGTCGTCGGAGCGGTGGAAGGCCTGGATGGCGGTGGAGGGAAGCGTGACGCCCGGGTTCAGCTTCTTGATCGCCTCGTCGTCCCACTTCTTGATCTTGTCGTTGAAGATGTTGGCGATCGTGGCGGCGTCGAGGTTCAGCTTGTCCACGCCGGCGATGTTGAAGCCGAGGGCGACGGGGCCGCCGACCATCGGCAGGTTGATGCCCTGGCCACCGGTGCAGATCTTCTTCGACTCCTCGACCTGCTCCGGCTTCAGCGCCGAGTCGGAGCCGGCGAAACCGACGGTGCCCTGGTTGAAGGCGACGATGCCCTCACCGGAGGAGGAGGACTTGTAGTTCACCTCGACGCCGGAGCAGGCCGCCATGTAGTTCTTGATCCACAGCTCCACCGCGTTCTTCTGCGCGGAAGAGCCCGAGGCCAGGAGCTTGCCCTTGGCGCCGTCGCACTTGATGTCGCCCGCGGCGGCCGCGGAGGGCTTCGCCGATCCGTCGGCGGTCTTCGTGTTGTCGTCCGAGCCGCACGCCGTGAGGACCAGGGCGCCGGACACGACAAGCGCACCGAGGGCGGAGGCACGAAGCATGTTCTTGCGCTGAAGCTTCACTTTCGGGTGTTCCTTCCAGAAGCCGCCGGCCGCTTTCTGTATCGGGGCGGCGTGCGAAGAGGACTACGTCGTTTTGCTCGGCTGAGCTGCTCGGTCTCCGGGCGACTCGCTCCGTGCATCACCGAAATTAGGCAGAACAGGTGAAGCAGCCGACCGGCCCGAGTGAACGGACGGTGAACCGTGGCGGACGACCCGGTGCGTTCCCGGCCGTTCGCACACGGGTGTCATCATCCGTTATCCGCCCGTTATCGCGGTGTGACCGCGGGCACCCTCAGCCACACGTGCTCGAATTCCAGCCGGGCCGCCTCGACCTCGTGACGCTGGTCGGCGTGCAGGACACCGAGTGCGTACGCCGTTGCCGGGGCGATGCGGGGGGTGCGGGCCGCCGTCGCCGAGGCGGCCGCCGCCTCCGCCGCGTCGCGGTGGCGGTCCAGGGCCTCGCCCGCGGCCGCCGGCCGGCTCACGTCCTCGCCGAGCGCTTCCCGGGCGTACCGGTGGACCCGCAGGAGGCGGCGCACCTCGTGCCAGAGCCCGTCGTGATCCGCGTCGTACGGGCTCGGTGCCGCCTCCGAGCCGCGGCACGGCGGCAGCGCCGCGACCGCCGCAGACAGTCGATTTTCGGCCACCTCTGCCAGGGGGACGAGGACGTCCCCGACCCGCCCCCGGGCCGCTACGGAGTCCAGCGGGACCTCCGAGGCCAGAACGGCCACCGCGTCCGCCACCGCGTGGAAGCGGGAGGAGCCGAGCGCCTGCAGCGTGGCCGAGTGGGCGCGCGTACGCGCCAGGGTGAGCTGCCGCTCCAGCAGCGCGCCGGCGCGCGCCGAGCCGACCGTCAGTGCCCCCGCCGTGCCGCGCGGCGCCGGGAGCTCGGGGGAGCCCGACAGCCGGTGCAGCGCGTCCATCAGCCGGGCCAGCCGGGCGGCGTACGCGTGCTCGTCGGCCAGCGTCGAGGACAGCCACACCAGCTCGGTGCGCAGCCCGTCGGCCCAGGAGGACTCGGTCACCACCCGGAAGGTGGCCAGGGATCCGCTGATGCGGCGCGCGGCCCCCCGCAGGCTGCGCGCCGCGTCGCTCCCCCCGGCGGCGTCGGCCCCGCCCGCTGCCCCTTCGTCGTGCAGGCGCAGCGCGCGCAGGAAAGCGGTGGCCTGGGAGCGCAGGTACGTGCCGAGCACGTCACCCGCGTCCGCCGTCGCCGTAATCGGGTCATGGTTTGGCTGAGCCACGCCGGCGCCTCCGGGCGTCTATGAGCGTCTCCTGTACGTGCCGCAGCGGCTGGCCTTCCGCGTCCGTGCTGTGCCGGGTCCACTCGCCGTCCGGGCCCAAGTGCCAGGAGGAGGTGGCGTCGGACATGCCGGTTTCCAGCATCCGGTCCAGTGCCGCGCGGTGGGCCGGGTCGGCGACCCTGACCAGTGCCTCGATACGGCGGTCGAGGTTGCGGTGCATCATGTCGGCGCTGCCGATCCACACCTCGGGTTCGCCGCCGTTGCCGAAGGCGAAGACCCGGGAGTGTTCCAGGAAGCGGCCGAGGACCGAGCGGACCCGGATGTTCTCCGAGAGCCCGGGGACTCCGGGGCGCACGGCGCAGATGCCGCGCACCCAGATGTCGACGGGCACGCCCGCCTGGGCGGCCCGGTAGAGCGAGTCGATCAGGGCCTCGTCGACGATCGAGTTCATCTTGAGGCGCACGTAGGCGGGGCGGCCGGCCTTGTGGTGGGCGGCCTCCTTGTCGATGCGCGCGACCAGTCCGTCGCGCAGCGAGCGGGGCGCCACCATGAGCCGGCGGTAGGTCTCGCGGCGCGAGTAGCCGGAGAGCCGGTTGAAGAGGTCGGAGAGGTCCGCGCCGACCTGCGGGTCGGCGGTGAGCAGGCCGAGGTCCTCGTAGAGCCGGGCCGTCTTGGGGTGGTAGTTGCCGGTGCCCACGTGCGAGTAGCGGCGCAGCTGGTCGCCCTCCTGGCGGACGACGAGGGACAGCTTGCAGTGGGTCTTGAGGCCGACGAGCCCGTAGACGACGTGGCAGCCGGACTCCTCCAGCTTGCGCGCCCACTTGATGTTGGCCCGCTCGTCGAAGCGTGCCTTGATCTCGACGAGGACCAGGACCTGCTTGCCGGAGTCGGCGGCGTCGGTCAGGGCGTCCACGATCGGGGAGTCGCCGGAGGTGCGGTAGAGCGTCTGCTTGATGGCCAGGACGTCCGGGTCGGCGGCGGCCTGCTCCAAGAAGGCCTGCACCGAGGTGGAGAAGGAGTCGTACGGGTGGTGCAGCAGGACGTCCCGCTCGCGCAGGGCGGCGAAGATGTCGGGCGCGGACGCGGATTCGACCTCGGCGAGGTCCCGGTGGGTGCCGGCGACGAACTTCGGGTACTTCAGCTCGGGCCGGTCCAGGGAGGCGATGCCGAAGAGGGAGGTCAGGTCGAGGGGCCCGGGCAGCGGGTACACCTCGGAGGCGTTGACGTTCAGCTCCTGGACGAGGAGGTCCAGTACGCCGGGGTCGATGGACTCCTCGACCTCCAGGCGCACGGGCGGGCCGAAGCGGCGCCGCATGAGCTCCTTCTCCAGGGCCTGGAGGAGGTTCTCGGCGTCGTCCTCCTCCACCTCCAGGTCCTCGTTGCGGGTCACGCGGAACATGTGGTGCGCGAGCACCTCCATGCCGGGGAACAGCTCCTCCAGGTGCGCGGCGATGACGTCCTCCAGCGGCACGTAGCGCTGCGGGGAGGCCTCCAGGAAGCGGGAGAGGAGCGGCGGGACCTTGACCCGGGCGAAGTGCCGGTGGCCGCTGACCGGGTTGCGTACGACGACGGCCAGGTTGAGGGAGAGGCCGGAGATGTACGGGAACGGGTGCGCGGGGTCCACGGCCAGCGGGGTCAGCACCGGGAAGATCTGGTTCCGGAACAGCGTGAAGAGGCGGGCCTGCTCCTTCTCGGTGAGATCGGGCCAGCGGATGAGATGGATGCCCTCCTCGGCCAGGGCCGGGGAGATGTCCTGCTGGAAGCAGGCGGCGTGGCGGGCCATGAGCTCGCGCGAGCGCGTCCAGATGAGGTCCAGCACCTCGCGGGGCTGCAGGCCCGAGGCCGAACGAGTGGCGACGCCGGTCGCGATCCGCCGTTTGAGGCCGGCCACCCGGACCATGAAGAACTCGTCCAGGTTGCTCGCGAAGATCGCCAGGAAGTTGGCGCGCTCCAGAAGGGGCGTGGTGGGGTCCTCGGCGAGCTCCAGGACGCGCTCGTTGAAGGCGAGCCAGCTGCGCTCCCGGTCGAGGAAGCGGCCCGGGGGCAGCTCGCCGCCGTCCTTGTCGTCGTACGCGTCCAGATCGGCGTCGATGTCGGGCTCGAGGTCGACGTGCGGGCGGTGCGCGGAGATGGAGCCTATGCGGGCGTGGGCCCCGGTCACGGCGTTGACGGGGCCGGTCGCCTTGGCGGCGGCGTTACCGGACGCCGGGCCTGCGGCGGACGTGTGAGACGGGTGCTGGGCGGGGACCTCGGTGGGGCCTGCGCTGGGCTTGTGGCTCATGACTCCATTCTTCCGCGCACGCGGGAGGACAGGCGCGTCGGAAGCGTCGGCCGTCAGTCGGAG
>NZ_JARAYQ010000381.1:0-5865 GCF_033794505.1 Streptomyces sp. MB09-01
GCCCCCCCCTGGCCTTTTTCGGGTGCACGGACCCCGTTCCGGGCCCTACCCCGGACAGCCCACCACAGAGCCGCGATCCCCGTACGGCACCTACCTGTTCACCGGCGAGACCGCGCAGCGCATCGTCGAAGACCTGCACCGGGACAACTGCGGTCTCACCGCAGCGTTCGAGTGCGACGGCACACTCACGTTCACCTGGGACGCGACCTACCGGGACGAGCCCGGCGCCGAGCGCGTCACCCCGGACGCCCAGGGCCGCTACGCGATCGGCGGACTCTGGCCCTGGGACAACTGGCCCGAGACCGGTGGGCCGACGCCCCAGCCCTGACGCTCCACCAGTCATGGCGCAGGCCCCTGCCCGCGGAAGGACCCGTCTCGGTCCGCCACGGGCAGGGGCCGGACCGGGGCGCGTCCAGCACGCGCCGACAGCCCGCGAACGGCCGGGACGGCTCCGCAGTCCGCGACGGCCGGCGCGTACGGGCGGACCAGGACCCGGGCCTGCGGTCGGGCCTGCCGCCAAGGCGGCTCCGACCCGGCACGTGCCGCGACCGAGCCTCCGCTCACCGGCCTGCTAGACCGGCTCCGGCCTTCACCCGCAGGAGTGAATTCCCCCCTCGCGTACGCGGGCGGGGATCTGGCGGTGCGCCCCCAACTGCCGTGCAAACATGTGCCATTGACAACAAATGGGATCTTTCGCAATCTTTCGGGCGTGGCTCCAGACGGGGCCCGGAGAGGAGTTCGTGATGGGCAAGCAGCGGGAGTTCTACGACGAGCAGACGGCGGCCGGGAGGCTCGGAGTCCCGGTGGCCGCCTGGCAGTGGGCAGCAGGGTCCGGACTGGTCCCGCCGGCGGACGCGGGGCCGGGGCAGTGGTCGCGGGCCGCGGTCGACGCGGCGGACGCGGAAGGCGTACGCGCCGCCCTGCGCGGGCCGATGGCCGCTGGGCAGGCGGCGGACCGGCTGACCGAGGCCCTGGGCGAGCCGCTGCCGAGGTGTCGCCCGCGGGTGACGGCTGCAGCGGTCGGCCACCTGGTGAAGGCCGGCCTGCTGTTCTGGCTCGGAGGGGACGCGGCGTGCCCCGACGTCCACCCGGACCAGCTGGCCGCCCTCGCCCGCCGCCGAGACCTTCCGGCGCTGCTCGACCGCCACGTCCCCCTCGGCCCGGACCAGGCCGCAGTCCGCCTGGGCGTGCGCCGGGTCGATTACGACCAGGTCGTCCGACTCGGATGGATCTCCCCGGTCAGCTCCGTGACGATCGACTACAAGTCCCACGGCGGCTGGACGACGGTCCCCCTGTACTCGGGGGTCGATCTCGCCCTGCTCCCCGTCCTGCGGCCCGGAGTCGACTGGGAAGCGCTGCGCACCGTTGCCGCAGGCCGCCGCTCGCCCCTCGCGGGCCTGACGCCGGTCACCCCAGGGCGGGACGTGGTGCTGCTGGCGGAGGTTGCGAGGATCGCCCGGGTGGGTCGCGCGGCGGTGGTGAACTGGCGACGGAGGCACGCAGACTTCCCGGACCCGGTGAGCGGGACGAACGTGCACCCGCAGTTCGCCCGCCGCGCGGTGGCCACCTGGCTCCTCGACCACGACAAGATCGAGATCCCTTGCCAGATCCCGCCGGCCATGCTGCTCCTGGACGTCGCCGAAGGCCCGACCAGGCTCCGCCTCGACGGCCCGCGGCTGCTCCTGGCGGACAACGCCGAGGAGGAGGACCAGCTGTCGGGCTGGACCACCGACGCCGACGCTGACGTGCTGGCCGAGCTGACGGCCGGGACGTTCGGAGCGTCACTGCGCCGGCTGACCGTGCCGGGCGCGGCTCCGCTCGCGGTGCCCGGCGAGGTGCGGGTGATCGACCGGTTCCGGACCGGATCGGGCGGGCTGAAGGTGACCCTGGCGTGGCCGGCCGCCCTCCGGGGCGCCGCCTCGGACCGGCAGACGGGCGGAGTGGTTCGCCACGGGCTGGCGTACGCGGGATCGGGAGAGGCCTGCGCGTGCAAGCGCCACGACTGCGGCGGCGTCGTCCCGGTCTCCTGGTGTGGAGAGCATGGTGCGTCTGCCGAGCCGGTCATGGAATGGCACCCGGGCGGTGGAATCCGCTGCGCAGGCCTGGCTCGTAGCCGAAGTGCTGCCGCCGCAGGTGCCCGGCCCGGGGTCTGATCCGGCTGTGGCGGGGGCCCGGCGGACGAGCCGGGCCCCCCGCCGGGGCGGCGGAGCTCCGACTGGTGGGAACACCAGCGACTCCAGCTGCCCAGAAGGTGCACACCACACCCCAGGGCCCTGCCCTTTGAAAAAGCCTTCATGCGATTCCTGATCACGGCGACTACGGAACCGTCTGCGCCACCGTCGAAGCGCCCCCGGAGGGGGGCGGTGTCCGTCGTCATCGACGAGCGAGAGCATGGTCAGCGGCGAAGGTGGATGCAGATGTGCACGGTTCCTTCGCCGGCGGCCGCCGCGACGCCGATACCGAGGACCGTGCCGAGATAGTCGACGTTGTTGGTGAGGGCGAGCGCGGCTACGGCCATGGCCGTAGCCAGCAGAGTCAGCGCGGTCACCCACCGCAGGGCCTTCTCCGCGCCGTTCGAAGGGGCCCGTGATGGTTCATGGTCGAGCGACGTCATGTGGGATTTTCCTTGTGCAGTTTGGCTGATGGAGGAGCTCAGCTTCGTCCGGGGGCAGCGGGTCGGCCAGCAGTCCGGGGTCGTCCGGCGGATGAGCCCGGATGGGGCTCTGGCACGGCAACATGGCCCTCGATGTTGATGCGGGCGGGGAGGAAGGCAAGCAGTGACCGGGGCAGGTACAAGATGGGGGGCGCTATCTGGACCGAGTGCCGCGCACAACGAAGTGGCCAGACTGTTGCGGTCTTGGCTCGACAAGGCCAGCTGTTCTGTGCCCACCTTGATTGACCGGTTTACCTCGGAGCACTTCAGTGACGCCGAGCCGCCGCGACGCACCGCAACTTATGAGCACCTCGCGGGTAGAGGCCTCACGTGGGAATTTATCGAGGCCGTGGTGGATGTCACCACGGACGACGCCGCAGTGCAGGAGCGCCGCCTTGCCGAAGTGCGCGCTCCCTGGAACGAGGCGCACGAGAAGGCAGTCTCTCGCCGAGAGCTCGGGGACAGCGTTCTGGCGCACCGGGCACTCGATCTCGCCGAGCAGCTGCGCAAGGCGGAGCAGCGCGAGGCTGAGCTCCTCGCGGAGCGGGACCGTATTCAGCATGTGGCCCGGGCCCTGATGGTGATTTGTGAGCGAAGTCGGCAACGTGTGGATGATCTTCGGCTCGCTCAGGCCCGGGGACGACTGGCAGATGGCGGCTCGTCGGTGCTGGCGTGGGAGCACCGACTCCAAGAGAGCACGTTGCAACAGGCCGTTGCGGAGATGGAGCGGGAGCGTGCCCAGTGCATGTTGCTGGAGTGGGCGCAGTACGTAGCCGACCTCAGCCGTTCCCTGCTGCCAGGATGCCGCCCCGGTGAGCGGCAGCCGATCCTCGCGGGGGCAGGCTCTCCATCGGCTCTCGACCTGAACGAGGGGGAGCTTGCCGACATCGATCGCGCGCTGGGCGCGGCTGGGCAAGAGGTAGAGACCGCCGGGGAAGTGCTTGACCGCTTTTCCGACGAGTTCGCTCACCGCCGTGGCACACCAGAGGGGTTCCTGCAGTCGGTGCGGCTCGTCGCCGGGCAGCACACCGGGTTGTTGTCCTCCTTGCCGATCATCCGGAGCTTGGAGAAAGGAGTGTCGTTGAACTCAGGGATCACCGTCCTGGCGGGCCCGAATGGGACGGGTAAGTCGATGCTCCTGGAAGCGCTGGCCCTGCTCACAGGCTGTCGCTTCAGCAACGGCGGCCTGCCGTTCAATCTCAGTTCGATCAGCCGTGAGCTGGCCTCGGGGATGGAGGCGCAGTGGTCCACTTCTCGGGAGCCTGAGAGCCGCCTGTTCGTCTCGTACCTGGGCACCTCGCCAGAAGGTCCGGATGCCCTCCTTGAGGGCATGGACGGGCCAAACCGCTTGTTTCTGCTCGATGAGCCGGAGGCCGGCTTGCCACCAGAGGCCTCCAGGCTGCAAGTGCAGTGGATGTACGAGAGGGTCGCACAGGGATGCCAGTTCGTGATCGCCACCCACAGCATGACCCTCGCGTCGCTGTCGCGGGCCCGGCACATTCGCTTCCGCCCGAACAGACCCTTGTAGGCGGCGGTCCGTTCCGTACTCCACGGCGCCTCCGGACCAAGGCGACAATCCCGCCCGCGCGGGCCCGTCTGCCTGCCCTGGGTGTCGAAGCCCGAGGCTAAGAAGCCGTGCCAGCCCCTTCCGGCACCCGCCGGCACCCCCCGCTGTCGGTGACGACTGATAGATCAAGATCGTGACTGATCGATCTGATGCCTTCCCTGACCGCAGTGCGCCATTTCCTCGGCGGGCGGACGAGCTGGACGAGGAAGCGCGGGTGCGTGAACATGCCGTCGCGCGCGCGTGGCTGTGGGCCCAGGAAGAGGAATTGAGCGAGGTGTTCCTCGCGGAAGGCCGCAGCGACCTACCGGTGGAGGACTACGCAGCGTGGCGCCAAGGGCAGCAGCACCGGCTCGGAAATGCCCGCGTGCAATGGCAGGCCACGCTGCGTGAGGCGGGTTGGCGGCTGGGTGGGACGGGGAGTCGATCCCTTGCGTACCTGCGGCCTGACCTGATGGACGAGTACGACTTTGACCACGAGGACAACCCGGCAGATCTTCCGTACAAGGGGACCCTGACCTCCACGCTCAGCGTGTGGTGGTGCTGCTCGCGGGATGAACGGCACCGATGGAGAACGTCCATCAGCAACCGGCACGCCGTCGGAACCGGCTGCCCGAGATGCGCGAAGCGCGGTGTTTCACGTCGGGAGCAGGACATTTTCACGGCGTTGAAGGACACGCTTCCGGATCTGACAAGCCCGGGTGTTGTTCCACGTACCGCCGCAGGTGAAGGGACTCGCCAACAGCGTGCCTGGCGAGTGGACATGTACCTTCCAGGAGCGCCGCCCGTGGTCGTCGAATACGACGGCGCCTACTGGCACAAGGACCGCTTCCAGCAGGACGCCGCCAAGACGGCAGACCTGTCAGCCTCCGGCCACCTGGTCATCCGAATACGCGAGCACCCGCTTGAGGTCGTGACGCCCAACGATATCGAGTGCCCCGCAGACCTGCCGGCCGCAGAAGTGGCGGCACAGGTACGGGGCCGGATGACCGAGCTGACCCAATCCGGAGGGTCCGCCGCTCCACAGCAGACGAAGGAACAGCTCGATCTGTTCCCGGCCAGCCACCTGCCCTCCCCCGGGGAGGCTCACAACGCCGACCAAGTCGCCGGCGCGTCCGAGCGCAAGCTCCTGGCGGCATGCAGCCGTCAAGCTCTCCTCGCGGTTCACCGAGCCGACGTGCTGGGCGACGGATACGCCAGATCACTCGGGGATGGTGCTCACCTTTCCATTGCCCATACTGCCGGTTTGGTGATGCGTGAACTCGGCGCCGCGGAAGCCCTGCTCAGGGTCATGATGGGGGACCGCGCACTACCGCGGGACGCCACACGGTCGTCACCGCATTCGCTCGCCCCCTGAGATCGGGTTTGACGGAGCTTGCCGTGCCGCAGGGATGTGAGAGCCCCCGGCGCCCAGTTATCGGCCGCGGCCCCGGCGTCGCTGCGGGCCGGGAGGCGGCCCGCCGTGCCGCGGCCCTGCCAGAGCGGCCGGCCGCCGGACAGCGCGTCTTGTTGGCGCGCAGATCACGCACGCCGCGGCCCTGCTGCCCGCCGCCGGTTCCCGCCGCGGCCGCGGTCCTGCCGTCTGCGCTTGCCCCTGACAGGGCCCCGCCGCCGCCGGCTCCGGCCCCGTTGCGGGCCCGGTGGGGCC
>NZ_JARAYQ010000382.1:0-5853 GCF_033794505.1 Streptomyces sp. MB09-01
GGCGGGGTGGGCGTGAACACCATCGGCCGCAACATGGAGGCCCCGTTCGGCGGCTTCAAGCGCAGCGGGGTGGGGCGCGACGTGGGCTCGTACGCGCTGCACGCGTACAGCGAGATCCAGTCGATCGTCTGGACGGGCTGAGGCGGGTACGGCGACCGGGGTCCGGCCGGAGGAACTCCCCGGCCGGACCCCGGACCCGCCCGTCTACTCGGCCTGCCCCCAGCTGTACCCGAGGGACGCGGCGAGTTCGCTGCTGCCGCGCTGGAGGCGGGCGAAGCCCTTCGGGTCGGACCTCGCGATCCGTTCCAGCGCGGCTGCCGCCCGCTCCTCGGGCGGAGTGCCGTCGTCGGGCAGGCGCCACTCGAAGGAGAGGCGCAGCGGGTTCCCGTCCGGCCCCACGGCGCCGTCCGGGGGCGTGAACACGAGCCACAGCACCGACGTGTGCGGATCGTGCCAGTCGGTGGCGATCCCATTGGCGCGGAGGTCCCACCGGCTCAGCAGCTCCGGCCGCTCCCGCAGACCGGCCGCGATCAGCCGCGCCGTGCGCCGGGCCGGCCAGCACCAGGAGTGGTCCCGCTCGGCGCGTTCGACCTCGGCGTCGTAGGCGGCGGCGTCGAAGCGGTACGGGGGCGGCGGCGGTCCGACCGCCCCGCGCCAGCCGTCCCACACCACCTCGTCGCCGTCCCGGCGGATCGTCACGTACAGGGCGCCGCAGCAGCCTTCGGTGCACTCCGCCTCGGCGAGCAGCACCTCGCGGCGCTCCGGCCCGGCGCGGAGTTCGCCCCGGTCGATCAGGTGCTCGGGAGGGAGGCCCGGCCCCTTCCCGAACAGCGCGGGCAGTAGCGGGAGCCCGTCCACCAGGATCCGGGTCTCGACGCAGTTCGAGTCCGCGGCGTCGTGGACGACGGCCACCTCCCAGCGGGGGTGTGGGCCCGTCGCCGCCGTACCGGCGAACGGTTTGCGCCCGGTACGCCGGATCCAGTCCGCGCGCCGCCGCTCGGCTGCCGGAGCGGGGTCTCCGCCCCCGGACGGTGCGTCGGGTCCGAGGGCCCACGCGGGTCCGGCCAGCAGCCGCTCCAGGCCGCCGAGCAGCGCCTCCCGCCGGTGGGACCGCCATTTCAGCAGTGCGGCCGGCCCGCTGTGCAGGTCGAGGGCGACCGCGAGGAGCAGCTCGTGGAGCTCCGGGGTCGGGGCCAGCCGGTCGGCCTGGCCGAGGAAGTGCGCGTACACGTCGGTGGCCGGCAGGTAGTCGAGGATCTCGGCCCGGCGCCCCACGTCGCGGGACATCCGGTGCAGCAGGCGGCCCGCCACGGCCAGCAGCGCGGGGTCCCCGGGGTGGGCGCGCAGCAACCCGTCGAGGTCGGCGGCCTCGGCGATGCGCCGGGCGGCGAGCACGGCCCGCGGTTCGTCGGGCACCGCGACCAGCGCGGCCCGGACGGCCTCCGCGTCGCCGGTGGCGATCGCCGTGACGAGCGGGGCCAGCAGCTCGGACCGGTCCCGGCCGCGGATCACCAGCAGGGCGGCCGCCTGCCGGTCGAGCGGGTCGAGTGCGGCGGTCGCCACGGAGTCGAGGCCGGAGAGCGTGCCGAGGGCCTGGAGGCAGGGCACGTCCTCGGGTTCGCCGAGGCGGATCAGCAGGGCGATTCCGATGCCGACGGCCGCCGCGGTGGTTCCGGTACGGGTCAGCTGCCGGGCGGTGCGCCGGGCGGCGTCCTCGTCGGTCAGGTCCAGCCGTGCGGTGTGCGCGCGGAGGGTGCGCAGGGGCATCCCCAGCTCGCGGGCCCGCCGGTGGACGGCTTCGGCGGCCCGTACGGGGTCGGGGTCGGCCAGCAAGGGGGTGAGCGCGGCGCTCACTTCGGCCTGCTCCTGTTCCCGGGGCAGACGGGGGCGGCCGCGTTCCGGAGGGGCGCCGTCGGGCAGCGGATGGCCGCGGCGCGGGATCCGGCCCTCCGGCTCGATGCCGTGCCGGAAGAGGGCGTAGTCGTACAGGGAGGTCGTCCGGGGGGCGAGCGGCTCGCGCTCGTCGTGGACGCTCATCGGGCGGGGTGGGACTCGATTCCGTAGGTCATGCGGGGAGCCTGCCAGGCCGGGTCAGGGCGCGTCCAACGAAAATCCGGCCTCGCCGCGGAGCCGTCCGTTGACCTGGAGCTGCACCAGGTGCTCGCCGGAGTGGTAGCGGCGGGTGGTGATCGGCTTGAAGGAGTGCCGCTTGGTGCCGCTGAGGGTTTCCCCGGGGGCCAGGGCGCGGGTGAGGAGTTTGAAGACCTTGGGGGTGCGGGTGCCGTTCGCCTTCGTGTGGTGCACGACGTAGTCGACGACGAGCTCGGCCGGGAGCGTGCCGGTGTTGGTGACCGCGTAGTCGAAGACGAGGTACTCGCCGACGGCGACCCGCGGGGTGGTGACCTCGGGCCCGCGCACGGTGACCGGCACGTCGGGGGAGTGTCCGAGCAGGGTCAGCGCCTCGGGCCGCCCGGCCTTGATCAGCGTGCGCAGGCCGTGCCGCACGACGCGGTCCGTCGTGCCCGTGGGGCCGCTCAGCCAGCGGGCCGCGGTCTCGACGGCGAGGGCGGGGTGGTCGCGGCTGATGTCGTTGAGGTGGTTGGAGACGGAGCGGCGGACGTACTCGGACTCGTCGCGGTGGAGGGCGTCCAGGACCGGCAGGGCCGGGCGCGGGTCGGCGACGAAGGCGGGCAGCTGCGGGGCCCAGGGCAGCCGGGGCCGGGTGCCCTCGCTGGCGAGGCGCCGTACGTGCGGGTCCGGGTCGTCCGTCCACTTCTGTACGACGGCCAGGGCGCGGGCCGGGTCGGCGCGCAGGAAGGGCCGTACGGCGGATTCGGCGGTCAGCCGGGAGGTGAGGTCGTGCAGCAGGGCCAGGCCGGGCTCGAACGCCTCCAGCCCGCGGACGGCGACGGCCTCGTTGACGGGGAAGGTCATCCAGCCCTCGAAGCCGGGGTCGGCGAGGGCGGTGCGCACGACCGCCTCGAAGCCGGGCCAGTCCTCGGGGAGGTCGGCGAGCACGGCGTCGCGGACGGCGCCGACGCGGCCGCTGTACGTCAGGCCGTCGAGCGCGCCGGCGCGGGCGCGCAGGGCGGGCGAGGACCGGCGGCCGCCCGCCCGGGCGAGCAGCAGGGCCAGGGTGCTGACGGTTTCCGCGCTGAGGAGCTCATCGGCCGTGGGCATGGGGACAGTCTTGCGGATGGCGGCCCGGTCCGGGGGCTCCCGGGCGCGGCGGTCGCCACCGCGCTCCGGGCCCGGTCATGCCGGGGTGCCCGCTCAGTCCACGTAGTAGTCGGTGAGGACACAGCCCTTCACCAGGGCCGGTTCCTTCCGGTAGCCGCTCGGCGGGTTGAAGCCCGGGTGGCAGTTGAGCATCAGGAGTCCGGCCTGCGGGGTCAGCAGGGAGCTCATGGCGTCCGAGCTCTCGGATCCCATGGCGAAGTCCTGCCCGATGACGATGCCGCTGTTGGGGTCCCCGCCCTGCCGCGCGGCGACCTCGGCCTTGAAGGCGGTCTGGAAGGCCTTCGGGTCCTTGATCATGTAGATGCTGGTGCGGCCTCTGCTGCCGCAGGTTCCGCGCTCGATGACGGTGGCGGACTTGATGAACTTCTCGTCCGGGCCCGTGCTCGGTCCGCTGCTGCCCGCAGGGATGGTCTTGATCGGGTCGCAGTCGGTGAATCCGTTGACGAAGCGGGCGGCCGCGGCCATGGTCGCCGCCTTGGGGAGCTTCTGGAACGCCGTCCCGTCCTTGGGGGCGTTGCCGTTGACGCCGCCGTTCTTCGTCGGGTTGTCCAGCGTTCCCTCGTTGGGGCCGCCGTCGCCGGTGCCGTTTGCGCCCTCCGCGACGGAATCCCCGCCGACGCCGCCGATGCCGCCGAGCGACGGGTTGTCGCTGCCTCCGCAGCCGGTGAGGGAGAGCAGGGCCGTGGTGGCCGTGACGGTGACGAGCAGTGGCTTGAAACGCATGTGCGCGGTGTCCCCCCGTAAATGACCTTGAACGGCGGCGACTCTAGGACGATGGTCATGTCCGCGGCAAACCAGAGGCCGGAAAACTCGCACGGGAAAGTTTGAAAACGCACAAAAGGGACACGGGTGCGGTTTCCGTATGCCGAAAGCTCGCCTCGAGAGCCTGCTGAAGCATGGCCGGAGGGTGAAGTGAACCTTGTATTAAGTGTTCGTCAACGGCCCAGGGCTCGGGATTCCAAGGCGTTCGAGGCGGCCGGATTCCGGACTTCGATCCTCCAGATGTGGAATACGCAGCATCTAACGTCCTGACCCATGACTCAGCTGGACGTTCGGCCTCGGGCCGGAGACACGGTAAGCGGCGTCGCCGAGGGCGACGTTCGCGGCAAGGGCCTCGGCAAGGGCTCCGTCGGCCTCGTGGGAAGCGCCGTCATCGGCATCTCCACCGTCGCCCCCGTCTACTGCCTGACCTCGACCCTCGGTTCGACCGCCGGGGAGGTCGGCATGCAGATGCCGGCCGTCTTCCTCGCCGGCTTCCTCCCGATGCTCCTGGTCGCCTTCGCCTACCGCGAGCTCAACAAGGCCATGCCGGACTGCGGCACCTCCTTCACCTGGACCGTCAAGGCCTTCGGCCCGCGGATCGGCTGGATGTGCGGCTGGGGCCTGGTGATCGCCACGATCATCGTCCTCTCCAACCTGGCGGGCGTCGCCACCTCGTACTTCTGGCTGCTGGCCGGCGAGATCACCGGAAACGGGTCGATCGCGGCCCTGGACGACAACAAGCTCGTCCACATCGCCACCTGCCTGACGCTGATCGCCGTCGCGACCGCCATCAGCTACCGCGGCATGACCGCCACCAAGGGCGTCCAGTACGCGCTGGTCGGCCTGCAGCTCCTCGTGCTCGCCGTCTTCGTCGCGATGGCCTTCCAGAAGGCCACCGCCGGCACCTTCGACACCGGCCTGGACTTCTCCTGGTCCTGGATGAACCCCTTCGCGGTCGAGTCCATGGCGGCCTTCACCGCCGGACTCTCGCTCTCGATCTTCATGTACTGGGGCTGGGACGTGTGCCTGGCCACCAACGAGGAGACCACCGGCTCCACGAAGACCCCCGGCCGCGCCTCGCTCATCGCGATGGTCGTCCTGGTCGGCTCCTACCTCGCCACCGGCGTCGCCGCCCAGATGGCCGTCGGTGCGGGCGGCGAAGGCCTCGGCCTCGCCAACGAGGAGACCTCCGGCAACGTGTTCGCCGCCCTCGCCGGCCCCGTGATGGGCCCGGTGCTCGGCGTCCTGCTCTTCGTGGCCGTCCTGGCCTCCGCCGCCGCGTCCCTGCAGACCACCTTCATCCCGGTGGCCCGCACGGTCCTCGCCATGTCGACGTACGAGGCCCTACCGCCCTCCTACGCCAAGGTCCACCCGAAGTTCAAGACCCCGGGCCGCGCCACCGTCATGGCGGGCGTCGCCACCGGCGCGTTCTACACGGTGATGACCCTGGTCAGCGAGAACGTCCTGACCGACACCATCTTCGCGCTCGGCCTGATGATCTGCTTCTACTACTCGCTGACGGCCTTCGCCTGCGCCTGGTACTTCCGCGCCGACCTGCGCCGCTCCTCCCGCGACCTCCTCTTCAAGGGCGTCTTCCCGGTCCTGGGCGGGCTGCTGCTCGCCGCGGTCTTCTTCAAGACCCTCTACGACGCCTGGGACCCGTCCTACGGCTCCGGCTCGACCATCCCCGGCCTCGGCGTCGGCAACGTCTTCGTCATCGGCGTCGGCCTGCTGGCCCTCGGCCTGGTCGTCATGTTCGTCACCGAGCGCCGCAGCCCCGCCTTCTTCCGCGGCGAGGTCCTGACGAAGTCCACCCCGGCCCTCGTGGTCGAGGACTGACCACCCCCCTCC
>NZ_JARAYQ010000383.1:0-5798 GCF_033794505.1 Streptomyces sp. MB09-01
TTTTTTAGGGGACGAGCAACCCCCGATTTATACCCTTTTACGGCGGCGGCGAGGTAAGATGGATATAAGAGACCGGCTCGGGGCCGGGGGCGCGGCCACGGCTATCGGCAGGGCCTTGTCGAGGCCGTCGGCCAGCATCCCGAAGGCCTGTTCGGCATCGGCCACGGCGGCCGGGTGGGCCTGGTCGGCGCTCCGGCCGGCGTCGATCCGCCGCCAGTTCTCCCGGCCGAGCTCGTGGCGGACGGCCACCAGGTGGATCGCCGCCAGCCGGGCCTGGAGCGGCGGGACCGACTCCGCCTCGAGCACGGCGGCGAGCAGCTCCACCTCCCGGTCGGTGTAGTGGCCGAGCCGGGCCTGCAGGCTGGCCGTGCCGTAGAGCAACCGCTGGAAGGCGAGCACCCCGGGGTGGTCGCACAGCCCTGTGATCGGGTCCCGGTCGGCGAGGGCCGCCAGGAAATGGGCATGCAGCGCACCCACCGGCGTGTGGCCGGCGGGCCGCTCCCGCACGATGCGGGCCGCCTCGTCCTGGTGGTCGGCGAACCGGTCGAGGAGCAGGTCCTCCTTGCTCGGGAAGTAGCGGAAGAGGGTGGGCTTGGAGACCTCGGCCGCGGCGGCGACGTCCGCCACCGACACGGCGTCGAAGCCCCGCTCCAGGAAGAGCTCCAGCGCCGTCGCCGCCAGCTGGCGACGCGTACGGAGCTTCTTGCTCTCGCGCAGACCTGTCGTGTTCTCCATGTCTCACAGCGTAGCACGAATTGGTGACCAAGTTATTTTTTTAACCGGGTTGCTTTTTCGGGCAAGGTCCGCTTTCCTTGAGACATCGACGAGGAGAGGACATCCGATGACCGACGTACTGATCGTGGGCTCCGGCCCCACAGGACTGACACTGGCCTGCGATCTCGCGCTGCGCGGAAACGCCGTGCGCGTCATCGACCAGCGGCCCGCACCCCACCGCGAATCCCGCGGCAAGGGACTACAGCCGAGCAGCCTCGAGATCTTCCGGGAACTCGGCGCGGCCGAGCCGCTCATCTCCACCGGCAACAGCAAGGTGGTCCTGCGCAAGTACTTCGACGGAGCACACGTCGAGGACACCCTCATCGACGCCGGCTTACTGATCGGGCAGTGGCAGATCGAGGAGGCGCTGCGCGACCGGCTCGCCGAGCTGGGCGTGCGGGTCGAATGGGGGTCCTCTCTTGCCGCACTCACCCAGGACGCGGACGGGGTCAGCGCCGAGCTCGCGGACTCCACCGTGATCGGAGCCCGCTATCTCGCGGGGTGCGACGGCGGGCACAGCACCACCCGCAAGCTCCTCGGCATCCCCTTCGAGGGAAGTGCGGAAGCCGAGCCCGCGATGGTGCTCGGGGACGTCAGGGCACCCGGTCTCAGCCGGGACGTCTGGCACCAGTGGTTCACCTCGGAAGGCGCCGGGATACTGCTCTGCCCCATGCCGGGGACGGACGCCTTCCAGCTGCAGGCCTCGCCCGAGCAGGACGAGCACGGCGAACTGCTGCCGCCCTCGCTGGAGAGCTTCCAGCGGCTGTTCGACCGGCACGCCCGGATGCCCGGGGTCCGGCTCGCGGATCCCACCTGGCTCTCCAGCTGGCGGGTCAACGTCCGCATGGCCACGCGGATGCGGGAGGGCCGGGTCTTCCTCGCCGGCGACGCCGCGCACGTGCACCCCATAGCCGGCGGGCTGGGAATGAACACCGGTATCCAGGACGCCGCCGCCCTCGGCCGGACGCTGGCCGCCGCTCTCAGCGGACCGACCGGGGAGGAGGTGCTCGACGGGTACGAGGCGCAGCGGCTGCCCGTGGCTGCCGAGGTCCTGGCCGACACGGCCCGGCGGTACGAGCGGGTCCTGGAGGCCGTCCGGACACCCGGCCGCGGGACGGAGGCCGGCCTGGACTGACCGGCGGGGCAGGGCCGCCGGAGGCCGCCCGGGCCGTCTCCGGCTCAGGCTCCAGCACGGGCCGAAGCTCCAGAGCGGCCTCAGGATCAGGCTCCGGCTCGGGCTCAGGTGGTCCGGGGTAGGTGACGTCAGGAAGGCGTGGGCACCGCGTCCGAGAGGGAGAGGGCGTGGATGCGGTCCGGGGCTCCGGGCCGGGCGTAGTACCAGCCCTGGGCGGTGTCGCAGCCGAGGGCGCGCAGCTGGGCGGCCTGGGCGCCGGTCTCCACGCCCTCGACGGTGACGGCGAGTTCGAGGCTGTGGGCGAGGGCGACGATCCCCTCCACGATCTTGACGTCGACCGGGTTGGCGGGCTGCTGCTGCATCCCCTGGGTGAAGGAGCGGTCGAGCTTGAGGACGCTGACCGGCAGGCGGCGCAGATTGGCGAGGTTCGAGTAGCCGGTGCCGAAGTCGTCGAGCGCGATGTCGACCCCCAGGGCGGCGAGCCGGCGCAGCGGTTCCAGGAGTTCGTCGTCGGCCCCTATCAGGGCGGATTCGGTGACCTCCAGGCACAAGGCGCCCGGGGCGAGCCCGGACTTCTCCAGCACCGCGACGGTGTCGGCGACCAGGCCCGGGTGGTGCAGCTGGGTCGGCGAGAGGTTGACGTTGACCCGCAGGGCCGCGCCGCCGTTCTGGCACTGCCAGATCCGGGCCTGGCGGACGGACTCCTCCAGCACCCAGCGGCCGAGCGGCACGATCAGCCCGGTCCGTTCGGCGAGGGGGATGAAGCGGTCCGGGCCGAGCACCCCGTACTGCGGGTGTGACCAGCGCACCAGGGCCTCCGCCCCGCGCACGCTGCCGTCGCGCATGTGGACCAGCGGCTGGTACTCGATGAAGAACTCGCCGCGTTCCAGTGCCGCCGGCAGGGCGTTGGTCAGCCCGTGGCGGGTGATCGCGCGGGCGTCGGCCTCGGCGTCGGCGAACTCGAAGCGGTTGCCGCCGGCCGCCTTGGCCCGGTACATGGTGATGTCGGCGCTGCGCAGCACCTCTGCCGGGGTGCGCTCCTTGGCCCGGCCCTCGACGATCCCGATGCTGCCCCGGACCGTCAGCTCCCGGCCCTCCAGCCGGATCGGCGTGGACAGGGCGGAGAGGATGCGGACGGCGAGGTCGGTCACCTTCTCCTCGGTGTCGGGGCCGGTGGTCAGGGCGACGAACTCGTCGCCGCCGAGACGGGCGACGACCTCGCCGGGGCCGGTCGCGCAGCTCTGCAGCCGGTCGGCGACCTCCACCAGCAGCCGGTCACCCGCCGAGTGGCCGAGGCTGTCGTTGACCGCCTTGAAGCCGTCGAGGTCCAGGTAGCACAGGCCGTAGCGGCTGCCGCCGGCTCCGCCGAGGGCCTTTTCGAGCCGTTCGAAGAAAAGCGTCCGGTTGGGCAGTCCGGTGAGGGCGTCGTGGGTGGCCTCGTAGCGCAGGCGCAGGTTCAGCAGCCGGCGTTCGGTGGTGTCCTCCATCAGCGCCAGCTGGTACTGCGGCTTGCCGTCCGCGTCGCGCAGCAGCGAGACCGTGAGGTTGGTCCACAGGACGGTTCCGTCGTGCCGGTAGTACGGCTTCTCCACGCGGTAGCTCTCGCGCTCGCCGCGCACCAGCTCCCCGTACATCCGCCAGACGTGCGGGGTGTCGTCGGGGTGGCCCCACTCGCTGACGTTGCGGCTGCGGACGTGGCCCTCCAGGCCGCCGAACATCTGCAGGAGCGTGTCGTTGACCTCCAGCACGTTCCCGTCGAGGTCGGCGATGCCGATGCCGACGGCCGCGCCCTCGAAGACGGCCCGGAAGCGCTCCTCGCTCGCGTGCAGGGCCTGCTGGGCGTCGGTGCGGGCGGTCAGCGCGGAGCGGGCGATGGCCTCCTGCTCCCGGAGGGTGCGCTCGCGCAGGGCCCGGGCGTATCCCGCCGCGATGCCGTGCTGGAGCCGGGCGCAGCGCGACCGGTACTCCTCGGTGCCCTCCGCGCCGGAGCCCTCGGGTCCCTCCGGGCCGCAGTAGAGCACCAGGTACGACTCGACCACGCCGAGGGTGCCGGCCAGGGCCTCCGGGTCGGTGCAGTGCACGGCGACGAGTTCCGCGCCCACGCGCTGGCCGACCGCGGCGTCGAAGGGCCGGGCGTGCAGGGCCTCGGTGAGCGTCCGGGTGAGCGGCACCAGGTGCCGCTCGAACTCGGTGCGGGTCAGCGAGGTGGCCGTGACGGGGAAGATCGCCCGGCCCCAGATGGTCGCGAAGCGGGCGATCCGGTCCTCGATGCCGCCGTGAGGGGCCGCGGCGGCGGCAGCGGCCGGTGCCGGCGCTGCGGTCGGTACCGCGGCCGGTACGAGGGCGGGCGCCACGGCGGCGTCCGGCGCGCCCGCGGTCTGTGCCGGAAGTCTCACGCCTTGCGTCCCACTCCGCCGAAGCCGGAAAAGGCGTACGGGTCCTCCGGCGTCTCGCCCTCCGCCTCGCTGCCGGGTCCGTCCGGCCGCCAGTCGGGCATGGCGACCAGGCCGGGCTCCAGCAGCTCGAAGCCGTCGAAGAAGTCGGCGATCTGCTCCCCGGTGCGCATGACGAGCGGGTTGCGGATGTCCCGGTAGACGTCGACGACGCCGCCCGCGACCTCCTCCGTGAGCGGGATCCCCTCGTACGAGGCGTGCGTGAGGATCAGCAGGCTGCCGGGGGCCAGGGCGTCGCGCAGTCCGGCGACGGCGGCGTACGGGTCGTCCGAGTCCTCCAGGAAGTGCAGGACGGCGACGAGCAGCAGGGCGACCGGGCGTTCGAGGTCGAGCAGCCGGCCGACCTCGGGGGCGGCCAGGATCTCCTTCGGCTTGCGCAGGTCTGCGGTGACGATGCCGGTGCGGTCGTCCCCTTCGAGGACGGCCCGGCTGTGCGCGACGGCCACCGGGTCGTGGTCGACGTAGACCACGCGCGCCTCGGGGCTGGCGGCCTGGGCGACCTCGTGGACATTGCCGAAGGTGGGGATGCCGGAGCCGATGTCGAGGAACTGCGTGACGCCCTCGGCGACGGCGTGCCGGACGGCGCGGCGCATGAATGCCCGGTTCGCCTGCATGATCTTGGGCAGCCCCGGCATGAATTCCATGGCGCGGCGGGCCGCCTGGCGGTCGACCTCGAAATTGTGGGACCCGCCCAGGTAGTAATCGTAGATGCGGGACACGCTCGGCACCGATATGTCGATGCCTGGCGGGGCCCAGGCGGGGCGCTCCATCGGGGTCTCCAAGCGTTGTTCCTGCGGCGGTCCGTCCGAGGTCGGACTCCTGTCCGAGCCGAATGTACTGATCATTGCCCAACAGGGCGAGCAAAAGCGGAAATTGGCGATCCGTTCTTCGTCACACACCAAAGGCGCCCGGCATGCCCCGCGGGGCGAATGATCGATACCGACAAATCCCTTTTGGGAATTGACCGATGGGTGATCGGACTCGCTGCAGGACCGGCCCGCGATGGCTCAAACCTCTCGGCTCTTCGCACCACCCGTTCAGGCGAACCGGGGCCGAGCCTCGCGTGCGCGGGCGCGCGCGGGCCCATGCTCCCCGGGTGAACAGAGCCTGTGCCCAGCGCTTGCTGGCGGTCCCGGTCCTGCTGTGGGCGGCCCTGTCCGCCACGCCGGCCGTGGCTGATAGCTGCGCCTACGCGACGACCTGCTCCGGCGACGCCGCGACCGCCACCACGCTGGTCGCGGCGGCCGGCGGAGGCGGCCGCGGAGGCGGCTCGGGTGGCGGACATCACGGTGACCACCGCGGCTCCCGCCACGGCAGGGACCCCGAGAGGGACCACGGAAGGAATGACGGCGGAGGCCGCGGCGGGGACCACGGCGGGGGCCGTCACGGCGGTCCCCACTGCCCGCCGCCGCCTCCCCCGCCGTGTCCGCCGAAGC
>NZ_JARAYQ010000384.1:0-5786 GCF_033794505.1 Streptomyces sp. MB09-01
TGGTTCAACGTGCGTGCCTCCAACACCGAGCCCCTGCTCCGCCTGAACGTGGAGGCCCGTGACGAGGCCACCCTGGCGAAGGTCCGCGACGAGGTCCTGGCCCTCATCCGCGCCTGATGTCAGGCCCGGCCCGCTTGCGCTCCGCGCCATGCGGGCCGGGACCCTTCAGCGCCGTGCCGTCGCAATTCGGCCCGCCGGCGCTCGAGGCGCGGGGGCCCCGGGGCAGCGCCCCCGGCAACGGCGTCGCCCCCCAACCCGCGGCGGGAGCCCACGCGCACTCCGGGCCGCACCCGAGGTGACTCGGCGGTACGCTGACCTCGCCCCACCCCAGAACCATCCGCATGCCCGAAGGGAACCGCCCCATGCCGCTCGAAGCCGGCCTCCTGCAGATCCTCGCCTGCCCCGCCTGCCACGCGCCCCTCGAGGACAAGTCGGCGGACGAGACGGCCCCCGAGCTGATCTGCACCGGCCAGGACTGCGGCCTCGCGTACCCGGTCCGGGACGGCATCCCGGTGCTCCTCGTCGACGAGGCCCGCCGCCCCGCCTGACCCCTGCCGCGCCGCGTAGGCACGCGCAGACGCTGAGACCGATTCCGCAACCCTGGATCCGTCAACACCGCCGGAGGCCGCCATGCTCGACGAGTCGCTCCTCGACGCACCGGACGATCTCGCCCGCGTCGACCGCCGGGGCCTGCTCCGCGGCGCGGCCGAGGCCGGGGCGAGAGTCCGTACCGCGACCCGCCACGCGAACGAGGCCGGCCTCGCCGACCTGCACCCCGACGGCCGCCCGCGCGCCGTCCTGATCGCCGGGCCCGGCACCGCCGCCACCGGCGTCGCCGACCTGCTGGGCGCCCTCGCCGGCGCGTCCGCGCCCGTGATCCGGCTGGACCCCACCGGCGTCGCGCACGCCGCCGGCGCACTGCGCTGGGCCCTGCCCGGCTGGGCCGGCTCGGTCGACCTGCTGCTCATCGCCACCACCGACGGCACCGAGCCCGGCCTGGCCCTCCTCGCCGAGCAGGCGTACCGGCGCGGCTGCACCGTCGTCGCCGTCGCCCCCGAGCGCTCACCGCTGAGCGAGGCCGTGGACGGCGCGCACGGGCTCCTCGTACCGATGGCCAAGGCCCCGTACCAGGAGTACGACGAATCCGCCGCCGCGGGCCCGGGCGCCCTGTGGGCGCTGCTCACGCCCCTGCTGCTGCTCCTCGACAAGGTCGGCCTGATCACCGCGGCCCCCGACACCCTGCAGCTCGTAGCCGACCGGCTCGACCGCACGGCCGAACGCTGCGGGCCCGCCATCGCCACCTACTCCAACCCGGCCAAGACGCTCGCCGCCGAGCTCGCCGACTCCCTCCCGCTCATCTGGAGCGAGGGCACCGGCGCCGCCCCGGCGGGCCGCCGCTTCGCCGCGACCCTCGCCGAGCTCGCCGGCCGCCCCGCACTGTCCGCGGTGCTCCCCGAGGCGCTGCCCGCCCACGGCATCCTGCTCGCGGGGGCCTTCGCCGCCGGCGCCGACCCCGAAGACTTCTTCCGTGACCGGGTCGAAGAGCCCCAGGCCCTTCGTGCCCGCATCGTCCTGCTGCGTGACCGGCCGGCCGGCGGCCTCACCGCCGCCCCCGCCGCACGCGAGCTCGCCCTCAGCCACGACACGGCCATCAGCGAGCTCGAACCGGAGGAGGGCGTCGAGCTGGAGCAGCTCGCCGAACTCCTCGCCGTCACGGATTTCGCCACCGCCTACCTGGCGTTGGCTTCCGGGGGACACAGCTGAGGTACGCGCACACGCCCCGGCTCTATCCAGGAAGACGACGATGGACCGCCTGACGAACACGATCCGCCCCTACGCCTGGGGATCCACCACGGCCCTCCCCGCGCTCCTCGGTGTCGACCCCACCGGTGAGCCCCAGGCCGAGCTGTGGATGGGCGCCCACCCCGGCGCCCCCTCCCGCGTCGACCGCGGCGCCGGCGAGGTGGCCCTCTCGGACGTCATCGCGGCCGACCCCGAGGGCGAGCTCGGAGCGGCCACCGTCGCCAAGTTCGGCCCCCGGCTGCCCTTTCTCCTCAAGATCCTCGCCGCAGGGGCACCGCTCTCCCTCCAGGTCCACCCCGATCTGGCCCAGGCGAAGGCGGGCTTCGAGGACGAGGAGCGGCGCGGGGTCCCGATCGACGCGGACCACCGCAACTACAAGGACCCCAACCACAAGCCCGAAATGATCTGCGCGCTCACCGCGTTCGACGGGCTGTGCGGCTTCCGCCCGCCGCTGGAGGCCGCCGAACTCCTCGCCGGCCTGGACGTGGACAGCCTCAAGCCGTACGTCGACCTGCTGCACGCGCACCCCGAAGAGGCGGCCCTGCGCGAGATGCTCACCGCCGTACTGACCGCGGACCGTGCCGAGATGGCCCACACCGTCCACGAGACCGCGGTCGCCGTCGACCGCCTCGGGGGCCCGTACGCCCCGTACGCCACCCTGGCCCACCACTTCCCGGGCGACCCGGGAGTCATCGCGGCCATGCTGCTCAACCACGTCCGACTCCAGCCCGGCGAGGCGATGTTCCTCGGCGCCGGCGTCCCGCACGCCTACATCGACGGCCTCGGCGTCGAGCTGCTGGCCAACTCCGACAACGTGCTGCGCGCCGGACTCACCCCCAAACACGTGGACGTGCCCGAACTGCTGAAGATCGCGAAGTTCGAGCCGGACGACCCGAACGTGCTGCGCCCCGAAGGCGACGGTGGCGAGGAGGTCTACGAGAGCCCGATCGACGAGTTCCGGCTCTCCCGCTTCCTCCTCGCGCCCGGCGGCGTCTCCCGCACACTGTCGCTGGACGCCCCGCAGATCCTGCTCTGCACGGCCGGTTCCGCACTGGTCGGCGAACTGCCGCTGACACCCGGCGAATCGGTCTTCGTACCGGCGGGCGAAAAGGTCGAACTATCCGGAAACGGAACGGTCTTCCGTGCCACCGTGGTGGTCTGACGTCGCGTCCGTCCCGGCGGCTGCAACAATGTGCGGCCGGTAGTCAGTGGCTAGGAAGGACATCCTGCACCCATGAGCGCGTCGGGCGGTACCAGGGCGATCGTGGCGGCACTCGCCGCCAATCTCGCCATCGCTGTAGCCAAATTCGTGGCATTCCTCTTCAGCGGCTCCTCCTCGATGCTCGCGGAAAGCGTCCACTCGCTGGCGGACTCCGGGAACCAGGGGCTGCTGCTCCTCGGCGGAAAGAAGGCCAAGCGCGAGGCGACCCCGCAACACCCCTTCGGGTACGGGCGCGAGCGCTACATCTACGCCTTCCTCGTCTCCATCGTGCTCTTCACCGTCGGTGGCATGTTCGCCATCTACGAGGGCATCGAGAAGATCAACCACCCGCACCCGATCGAGGCCTGGTACTGGCCCGTCGGCGTGCTCGTCTTCGCGATCATCGCCGAGTCCTTCTCCTTCCGCACCGCGATCAAGGAGTCGAACGAGATCCGGGGCAAGCAGACCTGGACCCAGTTCGTCCGGCGGGCCAAGGCCCCCGAGCTGCCCGTCGTCCTCCTGGAGGACCTCGGGGCGCTCGTCGGCCTGGTGCTGGCGCTGGTCGGCGTCGGCCTCGCCCTGCTGACCGGCAACGGCGTCTGGGACGGCATCGGCACCCTGTGCATCGGTGTCCTGCTCATCGTGATCGCGATCGTCCTGGCGGCGGAGACCAAGTCCCTGCTGCTCGGCGAGGCCGCGGGCGTCGAAGAGATCGAGAAGATCAAGACCGCGCTCGTCGACGGGGACGTCGTCACCCGCGTCATCCACATGCGGACCCTGCACCTCGGCCCGGAGGAACTGCTGGTCGCCGCCAAGATCGCCGTCGAGGGCCACGACACCGCGACCCAGGTGGCGGACGCGATCAACGCCGCCGAGGCCCGCATCCGCGAGGCGGTCCCGATCGCCCGCGTGATCTACCTGGAGCCGGACATCTACCGCCCCGAAGCCGCCAAGTAACCCACGGCGTACGAAGGCCCCCGCGAGCACCGGCCCGCGGGGGCCTTCGCGCATCCGGCCCGGTCCTCAGCCCGTGGCTCCGGGTGCGGGGGCACCCGGGACCGGCTGCGCCGGCGCCGGCTCCCTGCGGCGCACCACCAGCGCCACGATCCCCAGCACGCCCCCGGCCAGGAACACGACGGCGCCGACGAACTGGAGGCCGCCCGCGACGATGAGGTCCGTGGGCTCCACGACGGCCTCGCCGCGGATCGCCGACAGGGGGACGGTGCCGCCGTCCTCGGAGATGTGCATCGAGGAGTCGGCGGAGTTCCCGCGGTTGTCACCCATGAGGAACGTCCGCCCCTCGGGGACCGTCACGTCGAACGCCACGACCGCCGGAACCGACCGGTCCAGGATGTACGGCTCCTCCAGCGGCTCCCCGTTGAGCCGCAAGGTGCTCTCGCCCCGCCGGTGCTCGATCCGGTCGCCGCCGCGCGCCACCACCCGCGACAGCATGAGCCCGCCCGTCCTCCACTGCGGAACCGATACGAGCACCACGTCCCCGCGCCCGATCTCCAGCTCCTCACCGGCGGCCCCCATGGAGAACCAGCCGGAGTCCCCCGCCGCGTAAGCCGGCCGCATGTGGTCGCTCGCTATGCGGTGCTTCTCGTAGTCCACCTCGGAGTGCCCGGCGGACACGGCCGAGTGGACCGTCCCGCCGAGCACCAGCACCCCGCCCGCCACCAGCAGCACGATCGCCCAGATGCCCCGTCTCCGGCCCCGCCTGCGTTCCATCGGCCCCACCCCTTCCGTGTCAGCGCCGTCACCACGGTGCCCGCCGCTGTCGCGATCAGGAACGAGCCGGCCAGGAAGCCTGTCACGATCGCGCCGATGAAGCACGACGGGCAGATCAAAAGTCCGAAAGGTCCTGAAAGTGCCAGCCGAAGGGTCTGAGATCACCACACGCCTTCTTCTTCGTCTGACTGGGGCTCACTCCACCGATCGGTGTAGATTCGTGGTCAGTGTCAGGCGTCGCTGCTGATGGCGGGTCGGGCGGTCCTTGCGACCGGCCGAGGGGAGAGAGGACCCCCGACGGACTGTGCTCGGTGTCCCGTCCCCAGGACGGCGCACGGACCAGCCGTACCCACCTCTCGAACCATGAGGAGCAGCACCCATGGACTTCAAGGTCGCAGACCTGTCCCTTGCCGCCTTCGGCCGCAAGGAGATCACCCTGGCCGAGCACGAGATGCCGGGCCTGATGTCGATCCGCCGCGAGTACGCCGAGGCGCAGCCGCTGGCCGGCGCCCGCATCACCGGCTCGCTGCACATGACGATCCAGACCGCCGTCCTGATCGAGACGCTGGCCGCCCTCGGCGCCGAGGTCCGCTGGGCCTCCTGCAACATCTTCTCCACCCAGGACCACGCGGCCGCCGCCATCGCGGTCGGCCCGAACGGCACCCCGGAGAACCCGCAGGGCATCCCCGTCTTCGCCTGGAAGGGCGAGACGCTGGAGGAGTACTGGTGGTGCACCGAGCAGGCGCTGACCTGGCCGAACACCCCCACCGGCGGCCCGAACATGATCCTCGACGACGGTGGTGACGCCACCCTCCTCGTCCACAAGGGCGTCGAGTTCGAGAAGGCCGGCTCGGCCCCGGACCCGTCGACCGCGGACTCCGAGGAGTACGCCCACATCCTCACCCTGCTCAACCGCACCCTCGGCGAGTCCCCCCAGAAGTGGACCCAGCTCGCGTCCGAGATCCGCGGCGTGACGGAGGAGACCACCACCGGTGTCCACCGCCTCTACGAGATGATGTCCGAGGGCACGCTGCTGTTCCCGGCGATCAAC
>NZ_JARAYQ010000385.1:0-5752 GCF_033794505.1 Streptomyces sp. MB09-01
CCCTGAGGGGTCCGAGCGCCGCTGCGTGCACGGGCGGCTCCCACCAAGCCGCTCGGGGCCGCCGGGGCTCGGCTACGGGCGGCGAGTGCCCTTGTGTACAAGTGGGAACAGTCCGTGTGAGGAACGGACCGGGCCTCGCTTGACGCCGGACAGCCATCCGGCACCGAAATCCGAGAGGTCGCGTGCGCGCTGCGCCCGCTCCTCGAGCAGCCGGCGAAAGCCCGCCACGGCGTACCGCTCGCCGGTGGCCGAGCCGCGCCCGCGGATGCCGGCGACGTCAGCTATGAGCTGCTGGGGCTGGGGCTGCCAGCCGACGACCATGACGCGCAAGCCCAGGCACTCCGCGCCGCGGTGCAGGGCCAAGAGGTGGAGCAGGCCGCCGGAGTCCATGGACGTCACACCGTGCAGATCGACCATGAGGTCCCGCTCGCCGGCGGTGACGCCGTCCAGCGCCCGCTGAAGCGCCGCGCCCGCGTACTCGTGGAGTTCCCCGCTGACGCTGGCCAGGACCGAACTGCCGCAGTGCTGGACGTCCATGGTGATCAATGCGTTCTCCTCCCGCCCGGGGGACCGGGGCCCTCGTGCTCTCCATCCTGGCGCGGCGTTCCCCCGGACGGGTGTGAGGCTCGCTGACGCTCCGGCATCAATGCCCCGGTACTGATCAAGGCTTGCCCGGGTGAGACGTTGATCGCTGCTTGGCCAGCGAGGGGAGATCTCCTGCTACCCGGTGTGGATCTGGGTGAAGAGGGGCCTGCCCCTGTCCTTGGACCGTCTGCGAGGCAATGGGGATCGGCGGCAGTATCCAGCCATTCAGGCAGAAGAAGCAGGGAGGGAAGCACGGCGGCAAGATCGGAGTGCGCCCCGGCGGCTCCGTCCGGATCCCGTCGGCGCGCCCTCTTCACCACACCCACCGTGTGCTTCTCGATGCGCAGGTCGAATCGTTTTTCCGTCCTTGCGCGCATCCCGCTCGCCTGATGTTTCATTTTTGACGAACCTCGTGAGCCGCAGTACAGCTCTCTGACCACTTTAGAAATTTACATATGATCCCATTTTCTCTAGCGACCTTGCTGTGGCATCCACCTATGCACGTAGCTATTTGGGTACACCCGCTTCCTTGTTCCGGCTCCCGATGAGCCTGGACGGGACGGCAGTGAACCGGTCTCCGGTTCACTGCCAGCCAGGGGGCGGTCGTGACACCGCATGTGAGGAGAAGTCATGAAGAAGGCTTACGAGGCGCCGACGCTGGTCCGGCTCGGGACGTTCCGGAAGAAGACCGGGCTCCTGCAGAGCTCCGGCAACGACCGTCTCATCCTGAGCAAGAACTGACGAGCGACGGTTCCTGACCCGACGTCATGACTGAACTGCACGAGAGTGCGGGGACGGGCCCCGG
The DNA here is from genome assembly GCF_033794505.1 of Streptomyces sp. MB09-01. Lineage (NCBI taxonomy): Bacteria > Bacillati > Actinomycetota > Actinomycetes > Kitasatosporales > Streptomycetaceae > Streptomyces > Streptomyces sp. MB09-01. The sequence continues at coordinate 1,391 of NZ_JARAYQ010000385.1, forward strand.
CGACGCGCACTTCACGGTCTTCACCGACCGGGAGGACGCGGCCGCCGTGGCCCGCTTCTTCGCCCGCCCCGGAACGCGAATCCTGCAGCACGCTTCGGGCCGGCCCTGGCTGGTGGGGCGGTGGCACGATGAGGAGATCGTCACCGCGCGCGCCGGCCACACGGTCCTCGCCGTCATCGGCTGCTGTCCGGTCGATGCCGCAGAGCTCGAGCGCCACGCCGGGAGGCTGCGGGATCTCGCCGAACTCGACGCACTGGCCCGCTCCCTTCCAGGGAGCTTCCATCTCGTCGCCGCGCTCGGCGGGCGGCTCAGGGTGCAGGGCACCGCCTCCGGGCTCCGGCTGGTCTTCCATGCCTCCGTTGACGGAACACAGGTGGCTGCCAGCCGCGCCGACGTACTCGCCGCGGCGCTCGGCGTCGACCCGGACGAGGAGCAACTGGCCGTCCGGCTGCTGTGGCCCATTCCCCATCCACTCGCCGAGGCACCCATGTGGCGAGGCATCACCGCCGTGTCCCCCCAGGACGCGCTGATCGTCTCGCCGGACGGCCGGACCGTACGCCACTCGCGCTGGTGGACACCGCCGGAACCGGTACGCACGCTCGCCGACGGCGCCCCCCTCGTCCGCGAAGCCCTGGCCGCGGCGGTCGACGCCCGCACCCGGCAGGGGGGCGTAGTCAGCTGCGACCTGTCAGGCGGCCTGGATTCCACCTCCATCTGCTTCCTGGCGGATCGCTCACCGGCCCGGGTTGTGGCCAGCACCTGGCCTGGTCGCGACCCCGCCGACACCGATCTGTACTGGGCCGAAGAGGCCGCCCGGTCGATGCCTGACATCGACCATGTGGTCTGGGACGCCGACGCCTCGCCGCTCGTCTACACGGGCCTGCTCGGCATCGATGACCTGCTGGACGAACCGACCATCGGCGTCATGGACCGATCAAGGGTCCTGCACCACCTGCCCGGCCTGGCGGAGCGGGGTAGCCGGTTGCACCTGACCGGCATCGGCGGCGACCACGTGGCCTGGTGCTCCGAGGCGTACTACCACCGACTACTACGCACGCGCCCGCTGTTCGCGCTGCGCCAGCTGCGCGGCTTCAGGGCCCTGTGGCAGTGGCCGCTGGGCGGCACGGCACGCGCGCTGGCCGACTCGCGGCCGTACGGGAAGTGGCTGGCCGACTCCAGCGGCCGCCTGCGAGACCCACTACCCGCCACCGTCAGCACCAGCCTCGGCTGGGGCATGCCCCCTCGCCTCTTCGACTGGGTCACCCCCGACGCCGAACGGATGGCCCAACGGGCGCTGCGAGAGGCCGCCGTGACCGCCGTACCGCTGCACCCGGACCGCGGCCTGCACACCGACCTCGAACAGATCCTTTCCTGCACCCGCATCATCCGCCAGTGGGACGGGATGGCAGCCCGGGCCGGCGTACCGATGGCCTCGCCGTTCCTCGACGACCGCGTCATCGAGGCATGCCTCGCCGTGCGCCCGAGCGAGCGTGTCACGCCCTGGCGGTACAAACCCCTCCTGACCACTGCCATGAGCGGGATCGTGCCCGATGCGTGCCTGCGGCGCACCAACAAGGCCGCCGCTTCCATGGACGCATCCAACGGACTGCGCGAACACCGCGCCGATCTGCTGGCGCTGTGGGAGGACTCCCGGCTGGAACAGCTCGGACTGGTCGACGGCGCAGCCCTGCGCCGGCTCGCCCAACGCCCGGCCACACCCGAACTGCGCGACGCGATCCTCTACTCGACCATCGCCGCCGAAGTATGGCTGCGCGGCCTCCACCGAACCACCGGGCCCAAGGCTCCCGCCTCCTCATGACCACCGTTCCGCTGCAGAAAGGCACACGCATGGCATTGAAGTTCGGCGCCAATGTCTCCACTGCCGAGACGGACTACGGCACGGTCCTCCTGGACGAACGCGCCGGGGACTACTGGGAGCTGAATCCGACCGGCACCCTGGTGGTCAACACGCTGATGGCGGGCGGTGACGAAGCCGCCGCGGTCGCCGCGCTCGCCGACGAATTCGACATCGACCTCGCCCAGGCGAAGCAGGACGTCGACGCCCTCGTACACCAACTGCGGGCCTCGGGGCTGGCCGAATGACGACGCCCAGCGCCCTGGAGCGGCCCACCGGCGTGCCCTTCGCCCGGCGCCTGGCCGCCCGTCTCGTCCTCATCCCCGCCCTCGTGCTCTCACTCCTGCCGCCCCGCCGGATCCGCGCCGTGCTCCACCTCGCATGTCGCGGAGCCACGCCGGCCACCGCCGCACAGGCGAAGAACGCACGGGACGCGATGTGCGCGGTGAGCCTGCGCTGCGCCGGGCCGAAAGGCTGCCTGCCCCGGTCTCTGGGAGCCGCGCTGCTGTGCCGCCTGGGAGGGAGCTGGCCGACCTGGTGCACCGGGGTGCGCGTGGTGCCGCCGTTCACGGCGCACGCCTGGATCGAGGCGGACGGCCGCCCCGTGGACGAGGGCGTACCCGACGACTACTTCACCCAGCTCATCACGGTCGCTCCGGGGAGCCGATCGGGCCGATGACCGACACCGTCGTGGATCAGGCGCAGCAGGCGGCCGAGGGGGACCGCTCCACCCGGGCCGCGGTCGCCACCATGTACCGGCTGACCGCGGGCCACCGGGCCTCCATCACCGTCGCCACCGTACTCACCCTCGTCGGCTCGGCGCTCGGGCTTGCCCAGCCGCTCGCTGCCAAGCACGTCGTGGAAGCGAGCGGGCGCGGACAGATGTTGTGGCCACTGTTGCTGCTCCTCGCTGGCTTGTTCGTCACCGAAGCGGCGACCGGCGCAGTAGGCCGCTTCGTTCTGGAGCGCATGGGCGAAAGCATCGTACGAGGGCTGCGCCACAGCCTGGTGGCGCGGCTGCTCCGGCTGGAGATGCGGGAGTACGACCGGCACCGCAGCGGCGATCTGATCTCCCGGGTCACCGCCGACACCACCCTGCTCAGAGAAGTCGTCTCCCAGGCACTGGTCGATCTGGTGACGGGTGTCCTCGTCGCGGCGGGGGCGATCGTCCTCATGCTGTGGATCGACCCGCTGCTGCTCCTCCTGGTCGCGGCGACCGTAGCTACCGCCGCCGTGATCGTCGCCTCACTTCTCAAGGGCATCCGGGCTGCCTCCGAACGCATGCAGACCTCCGTCGGCGCGATCGCCGCCGACCTCGAACGCGCCCTCGGCGCCCTGCCGATGGTCCGGGTTCACCGAGCCGAGGACCGTGAAGCGGCCCGCATCGGAAAATGCGTCGAGGCGGCGTACAGCGCCGGCGTACGGACCGCGAAACTCGCCTCCGTGATGAGCCCCGCGGTCGAGCTCGCCGTTCAGGGCTCCTTCCTGATCGTCCTGGTCATCGGCGGCCTGCGGGTCAACAGCCACGCCAACTCCCTCGGCGACCTGGTCGCCTTCCTGCTGTACGCCTCCTACCTGGTCCTTCCGCTGTCCTCTGTCTTCCGGGCGGTCGGCCTGATCCAGCGCGGCATGGGTGCTTACCAGCGCATCGAGCAGGCACTTTCCCTGCCGGCGGAGCCCTCCCAGCAGACCCCGGCCGTCCGGGCATACACGCGCGAGGCGGCCCGGCAGACCATCTCGTACCAGGAGCCCGCCCTTGCCCTGCGGAATCTCAGCTTCAGCTACGACCCGGACCGGCCGGTGCTGCGCGGCGTCTCGTTCACCGTCCCCTACCGGCAGCAGACAGCCCTGGTCGGCCTGTCGGGTGCCGGAAAGAGCACGATCTTCGCCCTCATCGCCAGATTCCACGAACCGGACTCCGGGACCCTGCTCTTCGACGGCCTGCCCGCCACCGAACTGAGCCGCACCGCATGCCGGTCACGCATCGCCGTCGTCGACCAGAACGCCCACGTCGTCCACGGCACCCTCTGGGACAACATCACCTACGCCACGCCCGACGCCACCCAGGCAGAAGTACAAGACGTCGTCGAGCTCGCCCAGCTGGAAGGCGTCATGCGGCGGCTGCCAGGCGGCTTGTCGGGAATGCTCGGCGAACGCGGCGACACCCTGTCGGCGGGAGAGCGCCAGCGGGTGGCCCTGGCCCGCGCCCTGCTCGCCCGCCCCTCGATCCTCCTGCTCGACGAGCCTACCTCCCACCTCGACACCATCAATGAGACCGCGCTCACCACAGTGATGAAGGACGTCGCCCGGGAATGCGCCCTGCTGGTCATCGCACACCGGCTCTCCACCGTCCAGCACGCCGACCAGATCGTCGTACTGGACAACGGCCGCACCACCGCCCAAGGACGTCACGAAGAACTACTCACCAGCAGCCCCATTTACCGCGAACTGGCGGCCGGACAGATGCTCCGCCCGGCCAACGCCCAGAAGACCTCCCCCGTGACGAC
>NZ_JARAYQ010000386.1:0-5724 GCF_033794505.1 Streptomyces sp. MB09-01
CGAAAGCCCCGCCCACAATGCGAAATCCCCAACAACCCGACAGCAGCCCGAAACCCCGACCGCCCGACAGCAGCCCGAAGCCCGACAACGCGAAGCCCAAGGCCCGGGAGCCGGGGAGTTCGGAAGTTCGGAAGTTCGGAAGTTCGGAAGTTCGGAAGTTCGGGGGTTCGGGAGTTCGGGGGTTGGGGGGTTCGGGAGTTCGGCAGCAGCCTGGAGCCCGGAACCCTGGAGCCCAAGGCTCGGGAGAGCCCGGCAGGAGACCGAAGCCCGGCCGCCCGGGGCAGCCCCGCGGCGCCCCGGAGACAGCCCGGAAGCCCGGGGCTCGGGGCCAGCCCGAAGCCCGGGCCCGGCGGCCCGAGGCTACCCGGAGACAGCCCAGAGCCCGTGGCCGGGCGCAGCCCGCAGCCCGGGGGGGCGGAGACCCTGCGGCAACCCAAAGGTCCGGAGCCGGCAGCTCGTAGGTCCGGCAACAGCACCAAGCCTGGGCGGGCGGCGCAGGGCTCGGCGGCCACCCGAAGGCCCAGAGGCCCGGAGACAGCCCGGGGCACGGGGGGATCGGGGCCCCGGCTCCAACCCAAAGGCCCGGAGCCGGGAGCTAGGAGCCCCGACGGCAGCCCGGAGCCCGGGGGCTGGGCGGCCCGGCGGCGGCTCGCGGCTCGTGCCCGGCGGCAGCCCGGAGACCCGGCGGCAGCCCGTGGGCTGAGCGGCCCGGGGCAGCCAGAAGTCCCAGCGGGGCCCAGGGGCCCGGAGGCCAGGCTCGAAGACCCGGCGGCAGCCCCGTGAGCCGAGCAAGCGGGGGGCAGCAAGAAGCCCCGGCAGCAGCGCGAAGGCCCGGCGGCCCCGGCGGCCCGGCGGCCCGGGGCAGCCCGAAGCTCAGGAGCTGGACGGCTCGGCGGCAGCAGCCCTGCAACAGCCCAGAGGCCCGGAGGTCGAGGGCCCGGCAGCCCGAAGCTCGGGAGCAGCCCGGAGCGGGGGCTGGGCGACCCGGCGGCGGCCGGCGGCTCGTGCCCGGCGGCAGCCCGAAGGCCCGGGGCTTCAGGGTCAGCCCGAAGCCCGGGCCCGGCGGCGGCCCAAGGCGACCCGGAGACAGCCCAGAGCCCGTGGCCGGGCGCAGCCCGAAGCCCGGCCCGGGGGCCGGGGGGCCGGGCCCTCGGAAACCCTGCGACACCCCGAAGGTGATGAGGCTCGTTGTTTTTCCCCACCCGGTGCGCACGAGTTCCCCAGAGCTGCTCGCCTCGCTTTCCCCACCCGGGCGCGCTGTCCTGCGGACGGATGCCACTCGGGACAGGACGGCCGGGGCGGCGGGCACCGGAACTGGGTCTGCGCCTGCAGGGGAAGGTCACTGTCCGCCGAGGTAGTGGGTCTGCCAGGCGATCCGGTCGCCGCGCAGCCGCAGGACCGAGCAGAAGCTGACGGTGACAGGCTCTCCCGCTGGAGGCAGGCCCGGGTGTACCCCGGAGCTGGTTCCCGCGAAGTCGTATTCGACGGCGATCGCGTCCCCGTTGGCGATGGTCCGTTTGACGGTGAACTTCCGGTCGGGAACGGCGCCGGCGTACTCCTGCAGGTGACGCATGAAGGTGTCCCGGCCGGTGAAGGCGAGGCCGAAGGACCCGCACTCCTAGGTGGTGCCGTCGGTGTACAGGTCTCCGAACCGGTCGAAGTCCTGGTCGTTGTAGGCGGTGGCCCACTCGTGCACGAGTTTGTCGCTGTTCATGGCTCTGGTTCCGTGTGCTGTCCGGAGCCCTGGTCAGGCGTACTTGCCGAGTTCGCTGGCCTGGAGGGCGGCTTGGTCGTTGATGCCGATGACGTAGCCGTCCGGGTCGCGGAGGTAGAAGATGCGCTGGCCTGTGTGGTCGGTATCGGTGTCCTTGATGATCTCCGCGTGCCGGGAGATACGGTCGTGGACGCCGTCGAAGTCGTCCACGCCGAGGTAGAACATGCCGGCGAAGCCGATGGGGGTGTCGGCCAGGCTGGGCAGCCAGTTCTTCAGGTCGGCGTTGCTGTAGAGCATGGCGCAGAATCCGCCCTGGTAGAGCAGCATGTGGATGTCGTCGCCGGGCTTGGCGGTGCTGGAATCGACGTCGAAGCCGAGCTGTTTGTAGAACGCGATGCTGGCCGCCGTGTCCTTGACACTCAGGCAGGGAGCGAATGGCATGGATCCTCCATGATCGGGGTGGGGCCTTCACCAGGGTGCGAGCGCAGGGGCCGGCATGCGCCGGGCACCCAGCGGTTCCGAGGGCCGCCGTATGGGTGAGAACAACCGCTCTGAGCGGCTGGCGGCTGACGGCTGTGTCAGCGGGTGCTGCTGATGCAGAAGGGCTGGCCGGAGGGGTCGAGCAGGACGGTCCAGTGGTCCCCGCCCGGCTGGTGGGCGGGCCTGGTGGCGCCCAGCCCGAGGAGCCGCTTCTCCGCTGCCTCGACGTCGTCGAACCTGATGTCCATGTGGAAGGCGAGTTCGTCCCTCGGCCAGGTGGGGGCCTCGAACGTCGTGGCGGACCAGAAGACGTACATCATGTCGCCGACCCACACCGGGAAGGCCGCCGGGTTGCCGTCCTCGTCCCGGTACGGCTCGGAGACCTGCGTGCCCAGGGCGGCGGCGTAGAACTTGGCGAGCTCGCCTCCGTCCTCGGCCCAGATCGCGTGCGACAGGACCTTGCCGCTCATGGTGCCCTCGGCATGTGCGTCGACCATGTCTTCTCCTCTGTGGGGTCGGATGGGCCCTCCGAAATCGACCGTAATAGCAATATAGGACAAGTAGTGTCCTATATGGCTTGTGGCGGGGTCGCGCGGGCGGGTGCCGTGGTGGGTGAGTAGCGTGAGCGCCACGGCGTATGACGAGGTGCTGGCGGAGCGGGTCCGCGAGCTGCTGAAGGAGGGCGACGCGGTCGTCGCGAAGAAGATGTTCGGCGGACTCCTCTTCACGGTGACGGGAAACACGGCGATCGGCGTGGTCGGCGACGACCTGCTGGTACGAGTCGCCCCGGACGACACCCCGCAGGCCCTCGCCCAGCCCGGCGCGCGGCCCTTCGAGGTCCGCGGCCGGATCTCGAAGGGCTGGGTCATCGTGGCAGGAGAAGTCCTCGACGACCACGTCCTGGACGACTGGCTGCAACGGGGGCAGAAAGCCGCTGCCGCACATCCGCCGACGTAGCCCCCTCCGCACCCGCCCGAGCCCTGGCCGTCGTTTGCCGACAGCAACCGAGTGGGGAACGAAGAGCAGTACTGGCCGATTTCACAGATTCGGTCCGGAGCCGGGGCTCGGAGACCCCGCGACAGCCCGAAGCCCGGGGGCTGAACGTGCTCGGCGCCAGCGGCCCTGCGACAGCCTGCCCAAAGGCCCGATGGCCCGAAGGCGACCTGGAGGCAGCCCGGAGCTCCGGGCCCCCGGGGGCCCGGAGCACGGGGCGGCCCGGGGCTCGTAGACCCGGCGGCAGCCCGTGGGCCGAGCGGCCCGGGGCAGCCAGAAGCCCCAGCGGGGCCAGAAGCCCGGGGCTCGAGGGCTGGGCAGCCCGGCGGCAGCGGCCCTGCGACAGCCTGGCCCGAACGCCCGCGCCCGAAGGCCCGGCGGAAGCCCCGTGAGCTGAGCAGCCCGGGGGCAGCAAGAAGCCCCGACAGGGGCCCGGGAGCCCCGGACTCGAGGGCTGGGCAGCCCGCGGCAGGAGCGCGAAGGCCCGACGGCCCGAGGCCCGGGGCAGCCCGATGCTCAGGAGCTGGACGGCCCGGCGGCAGCGGCCCTGCGACAGCCCAGAGGCCCGGGGCCGCCCGGAGCTCGAGGGCTGGGCAGCCCGGCAGCCCGAAGCTCGGGAGCTCGGGAGCAGCCCGGAGCGGGGGCTGGGCGACCCGGCAGCGACCCGGCAGCGACCCGGCAGCGGCTCGGGGACGACTCGGGGGCGGCAGCGCGGGGCCCGGCGGCGACCCGGCGGCAGCTCGGGGCTCCGGCGGCCGGGCGCCGGCAGCAGCCCGGTAGCGGCTCAGGGGCTCGGGCCCGGCAGCAGCCCCCCATCCCGCAGGCCCCCAATCCCGCAGGCTCGGGCGGTCGGGGGCTCGGGGCTGGGAGCAACGGGATACGCGTAGGACGCCCGGCCGGAAGAATCCCGGCCGGGCGTCCTACGCGTATCCGCTGTGCTGGTGGCTTAGTACCAGTGGTTGGCGGACCAGAAGTTCCAGGCGCCGACGGGGCTGCCGTAGCGCTCGTTCATGTAGTCCAGGCCCCACTTGATCTGGGTGGCCGGGTTGGTCTTCCAGTCCGCACCCGCGGAAGCCATCTTCGACGCCGGCAGCGCCTGGGCCAGGCCGTAGGCGCCGGAAGAGGCGTTGGTCGCGGTGTGGTCCCAGCCGCTCTCATGCGAGATGATCTTGTCGAAAGCAGCGAACTGGGCCGGGTCCTTGATCATCTGCCGGGCGATCGCCTTGGCGCTCATCGGGGCGGCCTGCGCGGGAACCGCGGCAACCATGGAACCGGCGACGCCCAGGGCGAGGACGGAACCCGCGAGGGTCTTCTTCGAAGCGGCGATGCGGCGGATGACGGCGTTGGACACGGATTGACCTTCCGAAGGGAACAAGGACGGTCGCGGCATGCCGAAGACATGCGTGAGCCACTCACGTAATGCAGAGGGGTTCGTCGGCGGCGGGTGAAACACCCGTGCCGCCCGGCGACACATCCAGTTCTACCGACGCCCCGCAGCCCTGGCAAAGGCCCCGCTTACTAGCCGACCTCGCAGGCGGGGCCGTACACCCGGGGGCGCTGCGATCGACATCCGTGCAGGTGAGGCGCACGGAGAGGGGGTCGACGTGGGCTCTTTGCGGCAACTATCCCGATTCGTATGTGACCTGGGTCCTGTGGGGCGGCTCACCGCCGAGGGCCCCGAATGTCACCCTCCGGCACCGTTCGTACCCCTTTCGAGAGCAGGCTCGCGGCGCGTGACGGCCCCCGAATCGAAGGAGACGGGTGCGTCGAAGGCGGCTTTGCGAGTCGCCCGCCGCAGCGCCTTCAGCAGGGTGGCCCCCAGCGTGAGCGTCAGGACGACGGTCACTGCGGCCCGGCCCAGGTCCCAGCCCACCGAGGTCGCCAGGCAGTACGCGAGGAACCGCACCAGGTTCGCGGCGACCGGCTCCCCCGGGCGGAAGGAGATGCCGTCGCCCTGGCCCTGCAGGGTCACCCACCCCTGCAGGTTCATGACCGTGCCGTACGCGAAGGAGCCCACGAAGCCGTACGCCGCCAGCATCAGCAGCTCGGCCCGGCCGCGTAGCCGCTCCGGACCCGGCAGGAGCCCGGCCCCCAGCGAGAACCAGCCCAGGGCCAGCATCTGGAACGGCATCCACGGCCCGACCCCGCCCGTCAGCAGGGCGGAGGCGAACATCGTCACCGAGCCCAGGACGAAACCGAAGCCGGGACCGAGGACGCGGCCGCTGAGCACCATCAGGAAGAACATGGGCTCCAGCCCGGCCGTGCCCGCCCCCAGCGGTCTCAGCGCCGCCCCGACGGCGGCGAGCACACCGAGCATCGCCACCGCCTTGGCGTCCATGCCGTTGTCGGCGATCGTCGCCACGACCACGGCTACGAGGAGCGGCAGGAGCGCGGCGAAGAGCCAGGGGGCGTCCTGGGAGTGGGCGAGCCCCGACTGCCGGTCGGCGAGGAGCGGCCAGCCGAAGGCCGCGATGCCGATGAGGGTGACGAGCACCAGGGCGGCGGCGGCCCGAGGGCCGATGCGGACGGGGCGGGCG
>NZ_JARAYQ010000387.1:0-5693 GCF_033794505.1 Streptomyces sp. MB09-01
ACTTTTTTTCTTTTTTTTGGGCTTTGGATATTTGTTTAGAAAACAGCCCCTACACCCGGGGCCTGCTCGACTCGCTGCCCCGCCTCGACAGCGCGGACGACCAGCCGCTGCCCTTCATCCCCGGCTCCCCGCCGTCCCTGCTCGCACCGGCCCCCGGCTGCGCCTTCGCCCCGCGCTGCTCCCGGGCGGCCGCACGCTGCACCGACGTACGGCCCGAGCCGGCGGCGTACGGGGACGGACCGGACCGGACGGTGGCCTGCCACTTCGCCGGGGCCATGACCCGCACCGCCGAGGAGGCGGCCCGATGACCGAGACCGCCGCACGCGGGCGCGCGGCACGCGAAGCCGCCGCACGAGGGAGCGCCCCTGCCCTGCTGTCCGTCCAGGACCTCACCATGACCTTCCCCGGCAGACGATCCGTGACCGGGCGCCGGGGGGCGCCCGTGCGCGCCGTCGACGGGGTCTCCTTCGACCTCGCTGCCGGGCAGACCCTCGGCCTGGTCGGGGAGTCGGGCTGCGGGAAGTCCACCACCGGACGGATGCTGGTGCGGCTGCTGGAACCCACCTCGGGCCACGTCGTCTTCGAGGGCAAGGACATCAGCCGGCTGTCCCAGGGAGCCCTGCGCCCGCTGCGCAAGAGCATCCAGATGGTCTTCCAGGACCCGCACTCCTCGCTCAACCCGCGCCAGACCGTGGCCCGGATCATCTCCGACCCGCTGCTGGTGCAGGGCTGGAGCGCGGGGGACGCCCGACGCCGCGCCGCCGAGCTGATGGAGCTCGTCGGGCTGATCCCCGAGCACATCGACCGCTACCCGCACGAGTTCTCCGGCGGCCAGGCCCAGCGCATCGGCATCGCCCGCTCGCTCTCCACCAGCCCCCGGCTGATCGTCGCCGACGAACCGGTCTCCGCGCTGGACGTCTCGGTACAGGCCCAGATCGTCAACCTGATGGAACGGCTGCGCACCGAGCTCGGCCTCGCCTACGTGTTCATCGCCCACGACCTGTCGGTGGTCAAACGGGTCAGCGACCGGGTCGCCGTCATGTACCTCGGCCGGATCGTCGAGATCGGGGACAAGAAGTCCCTCTACGAGAACCCGCAGCACCCGTACACCCGGGCGCTGCTGTCCGCCGTCCCGCTGCCCGACCCGGCGGCGGAGCGGCGGCGGGAGCGGATCGTGCTGCTCGGCGACCCGCCGAGCCCGACCGCTCCACCCTCCGGCTGCACCTTCCACCCGCGCTGCCCCAAGGCGCAGGAGATCTGCCGCACCGAACGCCCCCTGCTCCAGCTCGCCGCCTCCCGCGAGGTGGCCTGTCACTTCCCCGGCGACTGACGGGGGTCCAAGGGGAAGGCAACGGAAGGACCCGGGACCGACACGGTCGGCCCGGGTCCTTTCGCTGCCCCCGCAGGCGCGGCAACCGTCCGGCGCCACAGCGGCGGCCCGGGCTGGCGTACGGACGGTGCCCAGGCCTACGGTCGTGGTTTCGGCACGAACATCGAGGACGCGAGGGCGCTCAATGACCGAGCAGCAGGTACCAGGGCTCGCCCGACGCCATCCGGTGGCGACGGCCGCGTGGGCTGCCGTCCTGCTGGGACTCCACACGGTGGCGGGCTTCTTCGTCCTGGGCGCACTGCTCACCGAGTCCGAAGGGCCTTGGGACCGCACGGTGACGGACACCGCGCGCCTGATGGCGGGGCTCGGACTGGTGGTGGAGCTCCTTGCCCTCGCGGGGACGGTGGCCGGCGTGACGACGGGGAGGCTGCGACGCTGGTGGTACGCGCCGGCGGCAGCCCTGATCCTCACTGCCCTGGTTCGTACGGCGTTCGCCCCCCGGCCCTGACCGCCGGGGCGGCATCCGGCCTCGGGGGCGCAGCGCCCCGCCGACGGCGGTGCCGGCGGGGCGGAGCGGGCTCCTAGGCGAGTTCGCGGCGGAAGAACTCCAGCTCCAGGGCCATCAGCTTCTCCCGGGTGCCGCCCGGGGTCATGTGGGTGACGCCGGGGAGGGCCAGCAGTTGGTGGGGGCGGCCCGCGTCCGTCAGGGCCTGGGACAGGCGCAGGGTGTGCGAGGGATGGACGTTGTCGTCGGCCAAACCGGTGACCAGCAGCAGCGGCCGGGACAGCTTCGGGGCGTCGGGCAGGAGCGAGTCCCGTTCGTAGACGTGCGGGTGCTCCTGCGGCAGGCCCAGGTACCGCTCCGTGTACGCCGTGTCGTAGTGCCGGAAGTCGGTCGGCGCGGCCCCGGCGGCCGCGGCGTGGAAGACGTCGGGGCGGCGCAGTACGGCCATCGCCGACAGGTAGCCGCCGTAGGACCAGCCGCGGATGCCGACCCGGCCGAGGTCGAGGTCGCCGTGGCGGGCGGCGAGCGCGTGCAGCGCCGCGACCTGGTCGTCCAGGGTGACCTCGGAGAAGCCGCGGTACATGGCGTGGGTGTGGGAGGGCGAGACGTACGCGGTGCCGCGGTTGTCGACGGTCACCACCGCGAACCCCTGGTCGGCCCACCACTGGCGGTGCTGCCAGCGGCGCGGGTCGGCGGTGATGTCCTGGGCGCCGGGGCCGCCGTAGCTGTCCATCAGGACGGGCAGCTTCCGCCCGGGGACGTGCCCGCGGGGCAGCACGAGCGCGGTGGGCACGCCGTGCTCCGTGACCCGCTCCAGGACCGGCGCCACCCGGTACGGCAGCGGCTGCGACAGGTCCGCGGGGGTCAGTTCCCGCCCGTCGGGAGTGCGTATGACGCGCCGCACGCCGTCGGCGTCGGCGGAGGTCAGCAGCAGGTACCCGGCCGAGGCGGTCACGCCGTGGACGCCGGGGCCGTCCGCGAGCGGCGTCGCTTCCCCAGTGGCGGTGTCCAGCAGCAGCACCTGCTGCTCGGCCGGGTCGCGCAGGCCGGCCTCGATCAGCAGCCGGCCTTCGTGTACCCCGGCCACCCCGCGGACCTGGACGTCGTCCCCGGTGAGGAGGGCCCCGTCCACGGCGAGGGCGCGGGCGGCCCCGCCGGGGGTGTCGGCCGCGGTCAGCATCCGCCCGTCGGGCAGGCGGGCCGGGGTGCCGGGGACCAGGGGGTCCACCCACTGGGGGTGCGTGGTGCGGGACAGCTCCCGGGTGCGGCCGGTGGCCGGGTCGGCGGAGAGCAGCAGCACGGTGCGCTGGAGCCGGTCCTGGACCGTCAGCAGGATCTCCCCGGCCGACTCCCAGGCCGCGGCGCACACGTAGGGGTAGGTCCCGGCGTCCCACTCGATCCGTACCCGGCTCTCCCCCAGCACCCACAGCTGGACGTCGGCGTTGGGCCCGCCCGCCTCGGGGTAGGCGAAGTCCTCGGCCGGCAGCTCGGGGTGCGCCGGGTCGGCGAAGTACCTCCGCTGGAGGGCGGATTCGTCGACGCGGGCGGCCAGCAGGGTGACCCCGTCCGGGGACCACCAGTGGCCCCGGGAACGCCCGAGCTCCTCGGCGGCGGCGAACTCGGCGAGGCCCCAGCGGGCCCCGTCGTCGGGGCTGACCCGGCCGCCCGGGGCGACGTACAGGGCGTCGTCGCAGACGTACGCGGTGCGCGAGCCGTCTGCGTTGGGTCGCGGGTCCACGGCGGGTCCGGCGGCCGCGATCTCCCCGGGCTTCCCGGCGCCGCCCGCCGTGACCCCGTAGAGCCGCCCGTACAGCGCGAATACGGCGCGCCGGCCCTCGCCGGAGAGGGCGTACGAGCCGATCCCGGCGGCGACGAGCCGGGTCCGCTCGCGCAGCCGGCGCTCGGCGTCCGGGAGGGCGCCCGGCTCGGGGCACAGCTCGCGGGGATCGGCAAGCCGGGTCTCGGCGCCGGTGGTGGTGTCGAGCACCCAGAGGCTGTCGAAGGCGTCGGTGGGACCGGTGGAGCGGAGGAACCAGAGGAGCCGGCCTTCGTCCCCGAAGGAGAACGCGCGCGGGGCGCCGTAAGAGAAGCGGGCCGTGCTCGCGGAGAGCCTGAGGAAGTCATCCATGATCGTAGTGTGACATGTGCAATGTCACCACCACTAGGCTGTTCGAGTGGTGACCCCGCAGGCGCAGGCTTAGCGTCGAAAGGGTGGACCCGAACGCATCGCCGAGCAGCAACGGGACCGACGGCAAGGTCCGAGGAAGCGGCAACGGACTCGCCCTGTTCGTCATCGCCTCCTGTCAGCTCATGGTGGTGCTCGACATCACGATCGTGAACATCGCGCTGCCACACATCCAGACCGCGCTCGACTTCTCCACCGAAAGCCTTTCCTGGGTCGTCAACGCCTACACCCTCGCCTTCGGCGGCCTGCTGCTCCTCGGCGGGCGCACCGGCGACATCCTCGGCCGCAAGCGCGTCTTCATCTTCGGTGTCCTGCTCTTCGGCCTGGCCTCCTTCCTCGGCGGACTCGCCCAGAACGAGGGCCAGTTGATGGCGGCCCGCGCCCTCCAGGGCGTCGGCGGCGCCATCGCGTCCCCGACCTCCCTCGCCCTGATCACCACCACCTTCCGCGAAGGCCCCGCACGCAACCGGGCCTTCGGCGTGTTCGCCGGCGTCTCGGCGGCCGGCGGCGCGATCGGCCTGCTCGCGGGCGGCATCCTCGTCGAATGGCTCAACTGGCGCTGGGTGCTCTTCGTCAACGTCCCCATCGCCGCGGTGATCGCGGTGCTGGCCGCGAAGGTGCTGCGCGAGTCCGAACGCCACCCCGGACACTTCGACTTCGCCGGCGCACTGCTGTCCACCGTGGGCATGGTCGCGCTGGTCTACGGCTTCATCCGGGCTTCCCAGGAGGGCTGGCGCGACCCGGTGACCCTCGGCTCCTTCGGCGCCGCCGCGGTCCTGCTGACCCTGTTCATCCTCAACGAGCGGCGCTCGCCCCAGCCCATCACCCCGCTGCACATGTTCGCCGACCGCAACCGGGCCGGGACCTACGGGATCATGCTCATGCTCGCCTGCGCGATCTTCGGCATGTTCTTCTTCCTGACCCTCTTCGTGCAGATCGTGCTCGGGTTCAGCCCGATCCAGGCCGGCCTCGCCTTCCTCCCGGTCAGCGTGATGGTCGCGTTGGGCGCCGGGTTCACCTCGCAACTGCTCCCGAAGTTCGGCCCCAAACCGTTCATGGTCGGCGGCGCCCTGTCCTCGGCGGCCGGGCTCGGCTGGCTGACACAGACGGACGTCCACTCCACGTACCTGGGCAGCATCCTGGGTCCGATGCTGCTGTTCGCCCTCGGCATGGGCCTGCAGTTCGTCTCGCTGACCCTGATGGCCCTGTCCAACGTCCCCGACCGGGAATCGGGAGCCGCCTCCGGACTGCTCAACACGATGCAGCAGGTGGGCGGCTCGCTCGGCCTTTCCATCCTGGTGACGGTCTTCGGCACGGCGAGCCGCAACGAGGCGAAGGACCAGGTGGCCGGCTTCCTCAGCACGGCCACCCCCGCACAGCTGGCCTCCTTCCGGCGCACCGGACAGGTCCCGAAGCCGTGGAGCGACCAGATCCTCACCTCGGGCATCAGTGCGGCCTTCATCGTGGCGGCCGTGTTCACCCTGGTCGGCGCGATGATCGCGCTGTTCGCCATCCAGGTCCGCCCCTCGGACCTCGAACGCCTCCAGGGCAACCACACCCCGGCGGCGGACCGTACCTAGGTGTATTGACCCGCAGGGTTGTTCACACGGCTGATCGGTGGCTTGCCGTCCAGTGCGGTGTGGCAGCGGTGGTGGTTGTAGGTGTGGAGGAAG
>NZ_JARAYQ010000388.1:0-5688 GCF_033794505.1 Streptomyces sp. MB09-01
GGGAGGGGTCATCACGGGGTCCTGTCCTCGGTCGGCGGGGCGATCCGCTCGCGACGGCGGTGGCTGGTGTCGCACCAGGGGTACGTCCGGCTGCGGCGGCAGGTGCACACCGCGACCTGGAAACGGTCCGAGCGGGCGACCGTTCCGTCGTCCAGGAGGATCTCGACCGGGCCCTCCACCAGGACCGGGCCCTCGGGGTCCACGGACACCCGGCGCGCGGGCGCGGGCAGCGGGGCCGGCGCGTTGTCAGAGGTGCTGGGCTCAGAGGTACCGGGCACGGACGACCACCAGCTCTTCCCATTCCTCGGTTGCAGCGGCCAAGCCCTGCTCCTGCAGCCAGGCCCGTCGCGAATGCAGGACCGGCCCCCACGGCACGGAGGCCCTCGCCACCACCCCTGCCTCCAGCCCCGCGCCGGTCAGCCGGTCCAGGGTCGTCCCGGCTCCGCACATTCCCGAGTGCACCAGGAGCAGCACGCCGCCGGGACGCAGCAGGTCCGGGGCGCTCGCGCAGATCCGGTCGATGACCCCGCGGCCGTCCGGACCGGCGTCCCAGGCGCGCTCCGGCCCGTGCGACGGCAGCCGGGCCCCCGGGGCGGGCACGTACGGTGGATTGGTGACGACCAGGTCGAAGCGGCGCCCGGTGGTCCGTGCGGCGAAATCGCCGTGCAGGACGCGCACGGGCAGTCGCCGGCGCAGCGCGTTCAGCCGCGCCGTGATCACGGCGGGCCAGGAGACGTCGACCGCGGTGACCCGGGCTCCCCTGGCCGCGGCGTGCAGGGCCAGCGCACCGGTGCCGGTACCGATCTCCAGCGCGTCCGTCCGCGGCCCGAGCTCCTCGTCGGCGAGCGCCTCCGCGAGGAGGCGGGTATCCGCCTGCGGCTGGTAGACACCCGGCAGCGCGATCAGGCCGACCGGCAGGACGCCCGTGGTCAGAGTCGTACTGGACACCGCATACCTCCGGGATGGGTCGTGGGCCCGGCTGTGACGGACCTCAGTGACGTGTGAACCGGTGAGACTGTGCGGCTGCCCCGTCGAACGCTCTCCATCCGGAATCACGTCGATCTTCGGAGGATCAGACGGAGAACCGCCCGACCGTCCCGGATGGCGTACGGCGCACCGCGTCGTCCGTACGGGCGGCGCCGGTGACCGCGCGCCGCGCCCACCGGCTCGGTTCGCAGGGCGGCTCACCGCCCGGCGCCGCGCCCGGGTCTACGGTGGAAGGGTCCCGGTCCCCCTGAGCGGCAGATGAGGCTGACAGCTGTGTCGACGTCGAGCCACGAGATCTTCGGTGCCCCGTGCTGGGTCAGCCTGCTGTCCCGGGATCTCGGCTCCGCCCAGCGCTTCTACAGTGCCGTGCTCGACTGGGAATTCCGTCCCACGCACCTGGGGCACGGCATCATGGTCGCCTTCCGCGACGGGGCTCCCGTCGCCGGTGTCGGCGCCCTCGGCGGGAGCGTCGGCGCGCCGGTGGTGTGGACGCCGTACTTCGCCGTCGACGACGCCGACGTGACCGCCGCACGGATCCGCGAACGCGGCGCCACCATGGCCGTCGGCCCCCTGGCCTTCGGCACCGGGCGAGCCGCCCTGGCCGCGGACCCGGCCGGGGCCGTCTTCGGCTTCTGGCAGGGCGAGGTCGTCCCCGACTGGTCCGTCGGCCGAGGGAGCGCCCCGGTCTGGCTGGAACTGCGGACCCGCGACGCGTTCGCAGCGGCCATCTTCTACGGGGAGGTCCTCGACTGGGGCAGCGAACGGCCCGCCTGCTGCACGGTCTCCTACGAGCACTCCCACGTCGTCCTGCGCCACGGCCACGACACCGTCGCCCGCATCAGCGGCGGCGCCCTCGAAGCGGCACCCGACCCCGAGGTGCGCCCCCGGTGGCACGTCCACTTCCGCGTGCCCGACCTCGAGAACGCGGTCGAGGCCGCCACCCGGGAGGGCGGCAGGACCGCCTCTCCCGTACAGACGTCCAGTACGAGCCGGTGGGTCGTCCTGGCCGATCCCGATGGGGCGCTGTTCACCGTGGTGGCACCCCAGGACCCGCCGGCCTGACCGGATGGGAGCCCTCCCGTCCGGTGCCCGCAGCGCGGGTTCCGTCCTGTGCAAGGGTCGCAATCCCGGGCAGGCGCAGCCCGGCGAGCGGCCGCTTCCAGGACGGAATCCGACCCGGTCCGGTCGTACGGTCGTCGTGTCAGCAGGTACCGGCAGAGAGGACGGCCCGATGAAGCACACCGCGCCCGAGGGCTACACCAGCGTCGCACCGTGGGTCGTCACCGACGACACCGGCGCGCTGCTCGACTTCGTCACCGCGGCCTTCGACGGCGAGGAGATCGCCCGGGTGCGGCTCGAGGACGGCACCATCGGCCACGGCGAGATCCGCGTCGGCGACACGGTCGTCCTGGCCTTCGACCGCAGGCCCGACTGGCCCGTGATGCCGTCGCTCCTGCGCCTCTACGTCCCCGATGCCGACGCCGCCATGGCCGCCGCCGTGGCGCACGGGGCAACGGTGGTCACCGAGGCCATGGACAGTGCGTGGGGGGACCGGGGCGGCAGGGTGCGCGACCCGTTCGGCAACATCTGGTGGGTGACGAGCCGGGTCGAGGACGTCGCACCGGACCGGGCCTGGCAGCGGATGTCCGAGCCTCGGTACGCGGAGTCGATGCGCATTGCCCAGGAGACCCTTGACGCCGAGCTCAGCGGCCGGGAGTCCGGGGTGGCCAGCGCCCCGCGGCACCCGGCCCCCTGGTCCACTCTGACGGCACTCGCCTCCCGGCCCCGCTGTCCGCCAGTTCGTCGATGACGTCGGCTCGTTCCGGGCCGACGGGGCCGGCGCCTTCAAGGACCGCCGTCCGGTCCGGGTGGGCGACCACGCCTCAACTACCAGGGCCGACGGGGCGGTCGCGCCGCCCCGTCGGGGGCGTGGGCCTTCAGCGGCGGCGTGCGCAGGTCCAGGCTCCCATGCCCTGAATCCTGGCGAGTCTCCGCGCCGTCGCGATCTGCTCCGACTTCGTGGCGAGGTCGGCGCGCGGTGCGTACTTGCGGCCTCCCGCCGCCTTCCAGCTGGACTGGGTGAACTGCAATCCGCCGTAATGGCCGTTGCCGGTGTTCGCCCGCCAGTTCCCGCCGGATTCACACCGGGCGATGGCGTTCCAGTCAGGGTTCGGTTTGGAGTGGACCGCGGCGGCATGCGCCCCGGAAACGTCCAACAGGGCCACAGTCAACAAGACTGCGGAAGCCAGCAGTTGGCCGATCATTCTCCGGCTTCGCCGGTCCTTCCGGTGCAGCGACACCAGTCCTCCTCGACTGTTGGGCGGGCCTGCCGCGAACAGCGGGCGGGCCCACGTACGGCCGCCTTCGGGCCGTGGCCACAGCACAGCACGGAGCGACGCCGTTCCCACGGCACTTGCGGTCGGAGAAGGGACGAAGCCACCCGAACGGCCGCTCCACACCCCCTCCCACCACAGCCCGGACCCCCGCGGCACAGTGCGGCGCGCGCGTCGGCACCGATGACGACGGGGCGCGACAACGGGCAATGCGCCGCCACAGATGCCGCGGAGGCGGTGGACATGCCGCCGGCGCGCAATCGGTGTGGCTCGCTGCGGCCGCGTAGGCGCCGCTTTCGTCCTGCCGAGTGCCGATGACCCGTCTGCCGACGCCGGCCTGTACGGCGATGGCCCCGACGCCGTGCGCGATCGCGTCGTGCAGTTCGCGCGCGGTCCGAAGCCGTTCCCCGGTCACGGCCTGAGCCGGGGCCTGGCATACAACACCTCGGCGTGCTCCGGGCGTTCGCGTCTGCACCAGGCCCGGGGGAGCAAGGACACGCCCGTCCGGTACGTACAGCCGGTGTATCTGATTCCGCAGGCGGCGCAGGGCACCCCGGCTCCCCGGGGGTTCGCCGTGCTGAGCAAGAGGGAGGGGGCCGAGACGGATCGGAGCTCCGTCCGGCACTACTTCACGCGCGGCGAGGACGGCGGGGCCTGGAAGGCGGTGGTCGCCACCTGGGTCGTCACCGAAGCCCCGCCGCAGGATGCGACGGCCGCTCCGACACCGTCGCCGGAGCAGGGAAAGGTCAAGACCCGGCCGAAGGTGCTGCCACCAGGCAAAGGACGCGTCCGGGTTCGTCGAGGTGTCGCCGACCGCCGAAGCCGACACCGGCGTGTGCGAGCGCTATGCGAACCACCTCAGCTTCACGATCCGGCGGGAAAGCCGGACGGCCCGCACTTCGCACGGGGCGACTTCACCGACAGACTCGTCGACTTCTACAACGGGTGGCATGCGGAGCAACTCCTGCGCAGCCTCTCCTTCAAGCCGGCCGGGGAGCGACTGCCGGTGCTTCGGCTGAAGGACGGCGGCTCGCTCGTGATCTGCACCCTGGAGGGCGTGTTCCAGGACAAGGGACGTACCCCGGCCGACTGGATCAAGACGAACGCGGGGAGCGACGCCGAGGCGCTGCTGGGCGGGGGCACCCGCAAGTGGGCCAGCATCGAAGAGGTGGGGAGCGTGACGGCGGTCATGGAGGTACCGCAGGGCGGCGGCCCTGCGACGGTGCTCTCCACCGACGCCTACGGGGCGACGAAACTGTCGGTGAAGGGGGTGGAGTGGAAGTAGGGTCTCGACGGCGCGACCAGGGCCTCGTTCGGGCAGCGCCTCAAGGGGCGGTTCCCGGAAAGCGCTTCGGTACGCTCACTGCGCGTCCGGAGCACCAGCGGGGCGCAACTGCCGCCAACAGGGGATGAGTCGAGAATGAGCAGTACACCGCCCGTGGAGCCCTTCCAGCCCTTTCGGCCCCTGAGGGCAGACGACCCCGCTGTAGTGGGCGGGTACCGGCTGGCGGCGGTCCTGGGGGCGGGCGGCATGGGCAAGGTGTACCTGTCGTTCACACCCGGCGGGCGGCCCGTCGCCCTGAAGGTGATCCGGCCCGAATTCAGTGAGGATCCCGAGTTCAGGCGCCGCTTCCTGCGGGAAGTGCAGTCCGCGCAGCGGGTCCAGGGCCTGTACACGGCGCCGGTCATCGACTTCGACACCGACGGTGCGCAGCCGTGGCTCGCCACCGCCTACGTACCCGGGCCCTCGCTCGCCGAAGCGGTGTCGTCGTACGGCGCGCTGCCGCTGCGCAGCGTGCTCCTGCTGACCGTCGGGGCCGCCGAAGCCCTGCACGTCATCCACGCGGCGGGCATCGTGCACCGCGACCTCAAGCCCGCCAATGTCCTGCTCGCCGCGGACGGCCCGCGCGTCATCGACTTCGGCATCGCCCGCGCCGCCGACACCACGGCCCTCACCGGCACCGGCGTCAGCGTGGGCACGCCGTGGTTCATGGCGCCCGAACAGGCGGCGGGCGCTGCCGTGACGCCCGCCACCGACGTCTTCGCCCTCGGTCAGATCGCCGCCTACGCGGCGATCGGGGCGCCCGCCTACGGCAACGGCCCCTCCCACGCCGTGCTGTACCGGATCGTCCACGAGGACCCCGACCTCAGCCGGCTGCCCTCGGAGCTGCGCCCGCTCATCACCCGGTGCCTCAGCCGGGAGCCGGCCGGGCGGCCCGCCCTGACCGAGGTCATCGCGCTGTGTCACGGCCTCTCCCCCGACCCGCTGCGGCAGGGCGAGGACTGGCTGCCGCAGAACACTGTCTCTTATACATATCTGGAGCTCCCGAACACTTAACAGAAGAAGAAATAGGAACGCCGCGGCAAC
>NZ_JARAYQ010000389.1:0-5628 GCF_033794505.1 Streptomyces sp. MB09-01
CGAATCCGTCGGCATCACGGCAAACGAACCGGGCATCGCCGTCACCGACAGCAGCACCGCGGCCGTGGACGCACTCACGACGGCGCTGGCCGAGCACCGGGCCTGGGACAGGTTCCCCGCCGCGCCCTGATCCCTGCCGAACCCCGCCCCGTGCCGGGGCGGATTCCCCCGGCAGGCTGGAGAAACGTCAGCGTTCGGCGTAGGGAAGGTCGCCTGTACGAGGCATCCGGCCCGGAGAGCAGTGTCAGCACCACCCCACCGGGTACACGGGGTCAGGGCGATCGGCCGCGCGCCCGACGGACGACCGAAGGAGAACTGGTGGACGGGATCGTACTGCTCAAGGAAGACCACAAGACGGTCGAGAAGCTGTTCAAACAGTTCGAGAAGGCCGGCGACAACGCACACGCCGAGAAGCGGAAGATCGCCGACCAGGTGATCGAGGAACTCACCACGCACACCTGGATCGAGGAGAAGATCTTCTACCCCGCTGCCCGCGAGGCCGCTCCCGACACCAAGGACCACGTCCTCGAAAGCGTCGAGGAGCACCACGTCGTGCTGTGGATGCTCTCCGAACTCAAGGACCTCGACCCGAAGGACGAGCGGTTCGACGCCAAGATGAGCGTCCTCATGGAGAACGTCCGTCACCACGTCGAGGAGGAGGAGAAGGAGTGGTTCCCCGAGGTCCGCAAGGCCATGGGCCGCAACCGCCTCACCGATCTCGGCGCCCAGATGGAAACGGCGAAGAAGACCGCCCCGGCCGACCCCTTGGCCGTCCCGAGCGCATAACCCCTCCGGCCGCCCGGCCCAGTCGCACCTACGATCGCCGGCCCCGGCCGTCCCGCGCGTCGCTGCGCGCGCTCGCCCTCCGGCAGGGCCGGGCCTTCGTTTCAGGAGGCGGGCGGCGTGGCGGTGTGGTCCGGATGGTGGTGGGTGCGGCGGAGCGTCTTGAGGCGGGCCTCCAGGAGGTGGTCGCGCCCGTCGGCCAGCTCGTCCACGAGATCGCGTTCCATCGTGGCGAAGGGTTCGTAGTAGGTGGAGTTGTAAGCCTCGATGATCTGGAACGTCCAGTGGCCCGGGATCACGTTGCGGCCCACGAGGTCCCGCTCGACCCGTGCGGCCTGCTCCTCGTGGCCCGCTTCGCGCAGGAGCCGGACGGCGTCGCCGAGCTCGAAGTCCGCGGTCCCGGTCAGCTGGTGGAACCCGTAGAGGTGTCCGCGGGCCCGCTCCGTGGTCTCCAGCGCCTTCGAGAGCGCGCCCAGGGCGCGCAGGGTCTTCTCGTCGACACCGTCGGGCACCTGGTGCTCCGGGTCCATCTCACGATTGCTGTCCATGGTGATCTTCTGCCCTGAAGCGGCCTCGCCGAGCGGTCGATTGAGCCGTACGGAGTAGGACAGGCTCACGGATTTCCTCGAAGAGCGGGCGGATTCCCTCGCCCGATCGCCGGAATGAGAAACACGAAGGGTGGTAGCGGCCGCGGGTATCGCTGGTAGCCGTCCGGTCCCGCATACGGCCCGGGCGCATGAAGCGGTAAGAGCGGGGCAAGCGAAATTCAGGCGGAACGCAGTAGACCGCCGAGTACGACGTACGGAACAAGGAGGATCGGCGGAGGCTTCTTTCCCTGCCGTCCCCCATTGACCGGAGGAGTTGTTTTCGCGTGACTGAGCATGTGTGGAGTTACCAGCCGACTGCGGGCCACCTGGCCGGTACGGACCTGACCGGATACAAGGTCGAGGCGACCGACGGGAGCATCGGCAAGGTCGACAAGCACTCCGACGAGGTCGGTGACGCCTACCTGGTCGTGGACACCGGCGTCTGGATCTTCGGCAAGGAGGTCCTGCTGCCGGCGAGCACGGTCGTCAAGGTCGACCCGCAGGAGCGGAAGATCTTCGTCGACCGCACCAAGGAACAGATCAAGGACGCCCCCGAGTTCCACCGGGACAAGCACCTCGGCGACGCCGGCTACCGGGAGGAGCTGGGCACCTACTACGGCACCGGCGGCCCCTTCGGCGGCCGCCCCGCCTGATCGCGTTCCCGCACGACGACGCCGGTCCCGGCACCCAGGAAGGGTGCCGGGACCGGCGTCGTCATGGAGGTCCGGGGGTCGGTCAGTGAGTTGTGGCCGTGGCGACGTCGGCGTGGAGGGTGAAGACCCTGTCGAGCCCGACGATGCGCAGGATGCGGATCATGTTGTCGGGGACGGCCGCCAGGACCATCTCGGCCCGGGCTGCGACAGCGTGGTTGCGGGCGACGATGAGGGCGGTGATGCCGCTGGAGTCGCAGAACCGTATGCGGGAGAGGTCCAGGACGAGGCGTTGTCCTGGTTCCAGGCTGAGGGCCGTGACGACCTTTCGGAGGCGGGGGGCCTGGTCGTAGTCGAGGTCGCCGGCGATTACCAGTACGGGGCCGGTGGTGGCGTCTCGGGCGGTGATCGTCAGGGCGCTCATGTCAGATCGTGCTCTCGCGCAACGGGGAGGGGATGGGGCACGCCAAGGGCCAGCAGAGCCGTGTCGTCGTCCAGGCCTTCACCGAAGCCGTCCAGGAGACCGGTGAGGGCGGTGATCAGCTCCTGTGCCCCTGCAGGGGCGAGGCCGGCGGTGAAAGTACGCAGGGCGTCTTCGCCGTAGAGCTCGCGGTTCGCGCCGACGCGGGCTTCGGTGAGGCCGTCGGTGTACAGCAGGAGTGAGTCGCCGGGGCCGAGCGTGGTCTCGGCAGGGGTGAAGTGGGGGTCGGGCAGGATTCCGATGAGGAGGCCGCCGGGGGTGGGGAGGTAGTCGGCCCGGCCGTCGGCACGCACGACGAGTGCGGAGGGATGGCCGCCGGACGCCAGGTGCACGGCAACCGTTCCTGCGGCGGAGTCCGGTTCCAGAATGCCGAAGATCGCGGTGCAGTAGCGCGGGTCCCCGTTCGTGAACCGCTCGTGCAGCACGGTGTTCAAGGTGGTCAGCGCCGCTACCGGGTCGGAATCGTGGAGGGCTGCGGCGCGCAGTGTGTGGCGGGTCAAGGAGGTCACCGCGGCAGCCTGGGGACCTTTGCCGCAGACGTCGCCGAGGAAGAACGCCCAGCGCTTCTCGTCCAGCGGGAAGAGGTCGTAGAAGTCTCCGCCGAGCCGGTCGACGGAGGCGGTGTGGTAGTAGGAGGCCGCTTCCATTCCGGGCACCGCGGGCAGGGCAGCGGGGAGCAGGCTCTGCTGGAGCACCGCGAGTGCTTCACGCAGCCGTTCCCTGTCCGCTTCGGCCTGCCGGCGGGCTTCCTCCGCCACCTGACGCTCGCGGAGCAGTTCGCCCTCGTAGGCGCGGCGCTGACGTGCGTCGAAGACGGTGGTGCGGATCAGCGTCGGCTCGCCGTCGCCGCTCGTCTTCACGCTGGAGGTGACCAGGACCGGAAGGCGCTCGCCGCCTGACGCCTTGAGTTCCAGCGCTATCTCGCTGATCTTTCCCTGCATCCGCAGGAGCGGCGCGAAGTGCGTCTCGTGGTAGAGCTTGCCGCCGATCGTGAGGAGGTCGGTGAAGCGTCTACGGCCCACGACTTCCTCGCGCGTGAGGCCGAGCCAGTCCAGGAGCGTTCCGTTGATCCTGGCGATGGTGCCGTCCATCAGGGTGGACAGGTAGCCGCAGGGGGCCGATTCGTAGAGTTCCTCGGCGGTGTCCTCCAGAAGGGAGGAGAACACCGCGTTGGTAGCGGACTCTTCGCCCTCGGGCCGCTCGGGGTCATGCGCGGTGCGCCCCATCAACGTAGCTCCCGCAGGAACGCGAGGATGGCTGACGTGGTGGCCTCGGGAGCGCTCAGTTGGGGGCAGTGACCCGTTGCTTCCAGGGTGATCAGGCGGCTTCCGGGGATGGCCGCGTGGACGTAGCTGCCCACCTCGCGCGGTGCGATCACGTCCTGGTCGCATTCCAGTACCAGCGTGGGTACGCCCACCGACTTCAGGTCGTCACGGCTGTCGGAGAGGAACGTGGTGCGGGCGAACACGCGGGCGATGGCCGGATCGGTGGCGCAGAAGCTGTTGGTCAGCTGCTCCCCCAGTTCCGGACGTTCGGAGTTGCCCATGATCACCGGCGCCATCGCGGCCGACCAGCCGAGGTAGTTCGACTCGAGCGACTCCAGCAGCTCGTCGATGTCCTCGGCACTGAAGCCGCCGCGGTAGGTGTCGTCGTCGATGTAGCAAGGGGAAGGACCGACCATGACCAGGGAGGAGAACCGCTCGGGGGCGGTGGCCGCCGCGCAAACCCCGATCATCGCGCTGACCGAATGCCCGACGAAGGCCACGTCCCTCAGGTCGAGGGCTTCGCACACCTCGACCACGTCGCGGGCGTAACCCTCCAGCGACCCGTAGCGTTCGGCGCTCCAGGCGGTCGGGTCGGAGCCGCCCGACCCGACGTAGTCGAACAGGACCACCTGGAATTCCTCGGCCAGCACCGGGGCCACCAGGCCCCACATGTTCTGATCACAGCCGAACCCGTGCGCCAGCATCACCACGGGGCTGCCGGGTGATCCGCTGACCTTCACGTTGTTCCTGCGGAGGATATCCATCTCGTCATCCTGTTCATTGGTGTGGAGCGTCAGCGCTGCCGACGCAGTCGGGGGGTGGGCTCGCGCCGGCCCCGTCGGTCAGACGCTCACCGGGGAGCCGAGCATCACCGATGCCTGCTGGAGCGGGCTGAGGACGCGGGTGGGCGCGGCGGCCCGGGGAATGCCGCGGCAGGTGAAGCCGAGCTGGGTCATGGCCCGGAGGACTTCGCCGACGCTGAAGTCGCGGCGGTCCTGGCGGGTGATGACCTGGCCGACCTGCTTCACGGGGTAGGTGCGGCGGCCGATGATCACGGACTCACCGAGGACCTGCTCGGGTTTGACGCCCTTCATCGATTCCAGGACGCCGCTCTTGGTCAGGTCGAACGGGAAACGGGCGATGACACAGCGCATGAAGCCTCACAGGGAGAAGAGGGAACGGTCCGACCGCGGTGGGGCGGTTCAGCGTGCAAGGGCGAGGACGCCCAGGGCACTGCCTTGTTCGTCGACGACGGGCAGGGCATCGAGCCGGCGGTACCGCATCGCGTGCTCGGCTTCGGCCATCGTGGTGAGGGGCGAGGTGAACGGCCCGCGGTCACCGAGGACGTCGCGCAGCCGGACTCGGTCCGTGTACGTGTCGCCGTCACGGACGGCCGCGAGCTGAGCCGGGGTCACCAGCCCGGCACACAGGCCGTCCTCGTCGCAGACCAGCAGATGTCCCGCGCGGGCACTGGCCATCACGGACAGGGCCACTTCGACCGTCATGTCGTCACAGACCTGCGGCCCGGCGGCTTCCATGGCATCGACCACCGCCTGGCGCACAGGGTTGGCACTCACCGAGCGGGGTTGCATCTGGACCAGCGTCAAAACATGCCTCCTGCAGAGATGGGTCAGTTTCCTGATCAGGTGGTTCTCAGGCCGCCGCCGCGTTGAAGGCGGCCCGGCGCGCGTCCACGCGCCGGGCCGCCGGAGCGGGACCGCGCCGGCCGCGGGAGGAACGCGGGCTGCGCCCGGTCCGCTCCGCCTGCGGCGCGGTGATGGTGACCGGGATGCCGGAGGGGGCCTGGGCGCCGGTGATCCGGTTCAGCGCCTCCTCGCCCGAACGGACCTGGGTGGTCTGCG